>UROL01000185.1 GCA_900549495.1 uncultured Eubacteriales bacterium
AAGAGCCGCCTACGGCGGTTGCTCGCTTGCATAGCGCCTGCGGGCGCTTAAGTCAGCCCTTGCGGGCTGCCAGCTCCCTCAGAGAGGGAGCCGGGGGTGCGGGGGTGCGTACCATTCAACATACCACCCAGAAACCGCAACGTTGCGGGCGATTTTCATCGCCCCTACGCAACTCAGAAAATTTTGGATTTCACCATTCATTGTAACGTCCTGAAACCGGAAGGGGGCGGGCGATTTTCATCGCCCCTACGGAACTCTGATGATTTCGGATTTTACCATTCAACGCAACGCCCGGGAATTTTTACGTTTTATTGCTTACTGTGCGGTCAGGAGGGCGGCCAGGTCGCAGATGTGGGCGGCGGCGTCTTTGGGGATGTGCTGGCGCTGGGATTGGCGCATGTGGGCCAGCTGGGCGGGGTTGTCCAGCAGGGCCAGGGCATTTTCCAGCTCCCCCCGGCGCAGGACGGCGGGGACGGCCATGGAGGTGTCCACATAGAAGCGCAGGTTCCGGCTCTCGCAGCCGGGGATGGGGGGCAGCAGGGCCAGGGGCACCTCTGCCACGGCGGCCTCGGTGGTGGAAAGCCCCCCGGGCTTGGTGAAATACAGGTCGCAGGCCCGGAGATAAGCGGCCATCCGCTGGGTACTGCCCAGGAAATCCGCCCTGTCCCCGAAGCGCTTCAGCAGCTGCCGCCGGGCAGAGGCGTTGCTGCCGCAAATCACCGTCAGCCGGAAATTCTGCCCCTGGGTCACCTCCAGCAGCAGCTGGATGGCTTTTTCCAGGTTCCCCGCCCCGATGCTGCCCCCGGATACCAGCAGATACCGCTTGTCGGTATCCAGCCCCAGCTGGCGCTTGGCCTCCTCCTTGGAGATTTCCTGCCGGAAGGCGCTGCGTACCGGAATGCCGAAGGGATAGATTTTCTCCTCCGGAATGCCCCGGGCTGCAAACTCCGCCGTCAGCATAGGCGAGGGGATAACATAGCCATCCAGGGCGCATTCCTCGGTAAAGGGAATGCAGGTGTAGTCCGTGGCCACAAAAACGGTCTTGGGCAGGGCCACACCGTGATTTTTCAGATAGGTGAGCATCTCCGCCGGGTACAGGTGGGTCATTACAATGGCATCGGTGGGATGCTCCTGTAGATAGCCTGCCAGGGCCTCGGCGGCCCGGCTGTTGGCGAAGTACACCGGGGAGCGCCAGGGCAGCCGCCGGTAGGCGTTGCCAATGGCATAAAGGGCTCCAAAGCCCCGGGGACTGGCCTGGGCAATGGAGATATAGGCGCTGTCCACCCGCTGGGCCACCCCCTGGGCGCACAGACCATAGGGGTTCATCAGGGTGACGTTCCAGCCCCGGCGCTGGGCCTCCTCCTCCACGGCGTAGGCAGCGGCGTTGTGCCCGCCGCCGGTGCCGCAGGACAAAATCAGAATATTCAATGGCTTACCTCCTTCCCGGCGAAGAGCACCTGGATGTGCTCTCTTGGCTCCTTGCTCAGGTGCAGCCGAAGGCCCACCGTCACGGAAATCAGCAGGTAGCCCAGGGCCACGCCGCTGGGCTGGTGGGTCAGGGCCAGCAGAATCAGGGTGGTGAAATAGGTGATGGCGGTGCGCTGGAAGTGGGGGGTGATACGCACCACCACCGAGAAGAAGACGAAGCACGCCGCAAACAGCACCACCGGGGCCCAGAGGGGTATCAGGCCCAGCAGGCACCCGAAGCTGACGGCGATGCCCTTGCCCCCATGGAAGCCATAGAAGCAGGGGAAGGCATGGCCCACCACCGGGGCGGCCAGCACCAGGGCCAGGGACACCGGGGTAATGGCCTGGCCGCTGCGGACATACGCCCACACCGGCAGGACGCCCTTCAGCAGGTCGCCCATCAGGGTCAGCACCCCGCAGAGGAAGCCGCCGCAGGCGAAGGCGTTGGTGGTGCCGGGGTTGGCATCCTTGCAGTCCAGCAGCTGCTGCTCCCCGCCGAATAGGCGGCACAGCACTCTGGCATACAGCACACTGCCCGAGAGGTATCCGGCCAGTACATAATATAGATACGGTTTCATGCTCTGTCTCCTTTTGGCAGCTCCACGGTGAAGATAACGGCCCCTCCGGTGCTCTGAACCCGGATGGTGCCCCCGTGGAGCTCTACGATTCTCTTGGCAATGGCCAGGCCCACGCCGTTCCCGGCGGAAAAATGGGAGCGGTCGGCCTGATAAAATTTCTGGAAAATTCTGTCCAGGTGCTCCTCGGCAATTTCGCCGCTGTTGGCCACCGTTACCCGGACAGCGGTATCCTCCTCCTGGATGCGCACCTGCACCGGGCCGTATTCCGGGGAGTATTTCACTGCGTTTTGCAGCAGGTTGATCCAGACCTCCTGGAGCATATCCTCGTTGGCGGAAATCTCCACCTCCGGGAAGTCCATGTCCAGCTCCAGATTCTTGGCGCTCCACTGGTCTTCCAGCAGCAGCAGGGCGCTGCGGATTTGCTCGGAGAGGTTGAACCGGGTCTGGCCGGTGAGGATGGACTGGTTTTCCACCTTGGTCAGCTTCAGCACATTGGTGGCCATGTCCGATAGCCGCCGGGATTCCTCCACTATGGCGTCGATGTATTCCTTCCGCTGGGCCTGGTCCAGGTCGGCCCGCTGCAACAGCTTGGCAAAGCCCGCAATGGAGACAATGGGGGTTTTGAACTCGTGGGAGAAATTGTCCACAAAGTCCCGGCGGAGCATCTCCGTGTCTCCCAGCTCCCGGGCCATTTTATTGAAGCTGTCCTCCACCTGGTAGAAGGCGGGAATCATATCCACCTTTTTGCCGAAGTGGACTCTGGCCTGGAAGTCCCCCTCTGCCAGGCGGTTCATCTGGTCGATGAGCCAGTTGATGGGCTTCAGGGGAATCCGCACCGCCAGCGCCGACAGGCAGGTGCCCACAATCAGGCTGATGGCTGCCATCAGCAGCAGCACCTGCAAGGTGCCGGACAGGCCCACGGCGGAGAAGGGCAGCAGATTGAGCCGGGTGAGGATGTACATAACCCCCACCGCCAGCAGCAGGGACACTGCCAGGATGGCGAAGGTGAACAGGGAGAACAGCAATGTGAGGGAGCGGTGGCGGGCACGCTTTTCTCTTGTCATACCTTCTTCACCGCCTTATATCCCAGGCCCCGGACGGATTCCAGGGAGAATTCCTCCCAGCCCTCGAAGCGCTTACGCAGGCGGCCCACGTGGACGGTGACGGTTTCCCAGCCGGTTTCGCAGTCCATGCCCCAGATTTCGTCCATCAGCTGGATGCGGGTGAAGATTTTGCCGGGGTAGGACAGCAGCTTATACAGCAGCAGGAATTCCTTCTGGGGCAGCTCCACGGTCTGCCCTGGCCGGGACACGGTGAAGGCGTCGTAGTCCAGTACCACATCCCCCACCACAATCCGCCGGTCGGCGGCGATTTTGGCCCGGCGGAGCAGGGCCTTGATACGCAGCAGCATTTCCTCTTCGTCCACGGGCTTGGTGATATAGTCGTCGGTACCCACCAGGAAGCCCCGGTGCTTGTCGGCGGGCAGCTGCCTGGCGGAGACCATGAGAATGGGCAGGCTGCTGTTGCCCTGGCGCAGGGTTTGGGTGAAGGCATAGCCGTCCATCCGGGGCATCATCACGTCCAGCACCACCAGGTCGATATGCTCTTTTTCCAGCTGCTCCAGGGCGTCCTGACCGTCCACTGCCGTGAATACGTCATAGCCCGCCCCTTCCAGGATTGCCTTCATCAGCAGCCGGGTATTTTTGTCGTCGTCGGCTACCAGAATATGAATCACACCGCATCCCCCCTTGCAAATACAATAGCGAATTTCTCTATTTTCGTCAAGTATACCTTTTTTCTCTAAACCGAAAGAAAACACCGGGGGATTTTTTCGAAAAAAAGCCCATGGCGGTTTTTCGCCATGGGCCTTTGCAGGTTTCCTTTGGGAGCTTAGAACAGGGGCACCACGGAGCCGGAGTAGGTTTCGTTGATGAAGGCTCTGACCTCGTCGCTGAGCAGGGCCTTCTTCAGGGCCTGGGTCTTCTCGGTGTTCTCGTTGCCCTCCTTGACCACCAGGATATTGGCGTAGGTCTGGGCGAGACTGTCTCTTATACACATCTCCGAGCCCACGAGACCG
>UROL01000186.1 GCA_900549495.1 uncultured Eubacteriales bacterium
ACTCCCTCAGTCAGCCCTTGCGGGCTGCCAGCTCCCTCAGAGAGGGAGCCGGGAAACGCCCTCCCGGTGTCGGGCTAAGGGGTGCTGGGGAGCCAGGCATCGATTTGGGCTTGGAAGTCCTGGCGGAGGATGTCCAGCCCGGCGGCTTGCAGCTCCTGGTTCATTTTGGGGACGTAGATATCCGGGTCTACGGTGCCGGTAATCAGGGCGGAGTAGTATTTTCCGTAAATCCGGGCCACCTCCTCCAGGATATCGGCGTGGGCGGCGTCGTCGGGCATGAAGCCCAGCATGGCGGACTCCTGGGCGGCGTTGTTGAATTTTTCGAAAACCGCCCACCTGTCCGGCCGCTCTCCCTCCCGGGTACGCAGGATAAACCAGTTGCCCTGGGTGTAGCTGACGCCCTGGTAGCCGTCGGAGATGCTCCGCACCTGGCCCTGCTCCGTCAGCTCATAGTGGACGCCCCGGATGCCGAAGTTCAGCAGGTTCCGGATTTCCGGGTCGGTATTCAGTGCGTTCAGGAACTGCACCGCCTCCCGGGGGTGCTGGCTCCGGGCGCTGACGGCCATCACCGCCGCCCGGGTAGAGGCCGTGTTGGCCACGCTCTGGCCCACCTGCACCGCAATCACCCCATAGCCAAAGGATTCGCTGAGGCTTACGTCGATATCCGGCCCGCCGGTGGCCAGGCGGAGGAACACCTTCTCGTCCCCAAACCGGGAGAAGCCGGTGCGGATGCTGGCATCGGCGTTGATATACCCGGCCTGGTAATACCTCCGCATGGTGCGAAGCAGGGAGTGCACCTCCGGGCGCTCAAAGCCGTTTACCAGGCGGCATTCCCCGCTGTCGGTTTTCACCACCAGGGGCAGGGTTTCGGTGATATACTCATAGCCCAGGGTGGACATAATATCATACCGGGAGGAGTCCATAAACAGGGGGATATACTCCGGCTCATTCTCCGCAATCATTTTCAGCAGGGGCAGCAGGGAGTGGAAGGTGTGGTATTTGGACACATCCACGCTGTATTTTTCCACCAGCTCCCGGGAGAATACAAATTGCAGGGGCACGGCCAGCTCCTTGTTGGTGGGAACCCCCAGAATCTTGCCGTCGATTTGCACCCCCTTCCAGAATTTTTCATGGATGGCCTGGTACATTTCCGCCCCCTCGTTTTCCAGGTAGGGGGTCAGGTCCAGCCAGGTGCCGGTCTTGGCGTTATTCTGGTAGTTGTCCGTCCAGGTGAAGGCAATGTCAAAGGGCTGGTTGGTGTTCACCATGGCGGCCAGATAATTTTCATAGTCGTTCCAGCCCACCTTGTGGTAGTTTACGGTAAAGCCGTAGCGCTCCAGCAGGATGCGGTTCAGGGCGGCGTTGACCTGGGCCAGGTCGGCATCCGGCTCCCCGATGGTATAGTAGTTCAGCTCCACCCGGGGCTCCTGGGGGGCGGGGGGCGCCTCCCGCCGGGCGCACCCGGCGGCGGCCAGAGCCAGCAGGAGCACCAGGGCCAGCATACGCCGCCTCATACCGCCGCCTCCTCTTCCGGCTCGTCAATGCCCCGGCTGCGGCGCAAATCCCCGGGGGACACCCCGAAAAGCCGCTTGAAATGGACATAGAAATTGTTCTGCTGGGAATAGCCCACCTGGGAGATGATAAAGGAAATCTTCTCCCGGGTGTTTTCCACCATATACCGGGCCGTCTGCATCCGGTAGACCATCAGGTATTCCGAGAATTTCAGCCCGGTATCGTTGAGGAAGACCCGGCCAATGTATTTGCTGCTCATGTTGAATTTTTCCGATATGGCCGTCAGGGACAGATTGGTGCCGTAGTCGTTCTTTACCATAAGAATCATCTTATTGGTGATATTGGAGAAGTCCTTATAGGGCCGGTTGGCCACCGGGTCCAGCTCTGGCGAGAGTGCCTTCTGCTCCCTCAGGGTGCCCCCCAGCTCCCGGACGATGGTGCGCTCCAGATAGGCCTCCAGCTCCCGGACACGGATGGGCTTCAGCAGATAGTCCCGGGCCCCGGCCTTCATAGAGCGCTGGATGTGAACAAAATCGTCGTAGCCGGAAATCATGCAGAAGCAGGTATCAAAGCCCATTTCCCGGAGCCGGGACACCAGCTCATAGCCATAGTGATCCCCCAGGTTCACGTCCACCAGGGCAATCTGGGGCTTGAAGTCCACGGCCAGGTCTACTGCGTGGGCGAAGGAGTCCGCCGTGAGGACGGCGGTAATGCCGAATTTCTCCCAGTCCAGAAGGTAGCGCAGGTTTTCCCGGATGTCCTTCTCGTCATCCACAATCAGCAGGCGATACATATCCTTCCTCCTCATCCTGAATTCGAATCCGTATCCGCACACCGGCGGGCTGGTTGTTCATCAGCTCCATGGATACCCGGTCGCCATAGTACAGGTATAGCCGCAGGTACACGTTTTGCAGCCCCACCTCCTTGTCGGAGCGCTCGGCGTAATCCCGGATTTCCCGGGGGGTCAGCACCCGGTTCAGCTCCCGGCACTTCTCCTCTGGGATGGAGCCCAGGTTGTCGAAGAAGTCCAGCTGGATGCCCCCCTCCCGGCGGCGGGCCTCAACCACCACCACCTTGATTTGGGAATCCTCCCGGAAATTGTGCTTGAAGAAATTTTCCAGGATGGGCTGCATCCAGATTTTCGGGGTGAGGGTTTGGGCCAGCCGGGGGTCGGCATCGATGTGATAGAGCATTTGCTCGCCGTATAGGAAGCACATCAGCTCCAGATATTCCCCGGCGATTTCCAGCTCCCGCTGCATGGGGATAACCGAGGGGGTCTTTACAATGTTCCGGTATAGCTGCCCCAGACTGGCCGCCGCCTCTGCCGCCCGGGGAGCCCCCTCCCGCAGGGCCCGGAGGCGGATGCGCTCCAGGGTGTTGTATAGGAAGTGGGGGTTGAGCTGGGCGCTGAGCATCTTCATCTCCGTGCGCTGCTGGTTGATGGTAAGGACGTATTTCTGCTGAATCAGCAAATCCAGATGCCGGTACAGGCCGTTGAGGTTCTGGGCGATTTGCCCGAACTCATCGTTCCGGTCTGCCAGCTCCATGGGGGTGAAGTCCCCGGACTGCACCCGGGCCATGCTGTCCAGCATTTTTTGCAGGTAGTGGGTGTCCTCGGTAAACTGGCGGCTGTACAGGAAGGTGATAACCCCAAAGGCCGTCACCACGCACAGGCAGATTCCCGCCACAATATACAGCGAGGGGAATAGATAGGGCTGCCGGGAGGCAGCAGCGGCCACTCGATAGCCGCCCTGGGGGACGCTTTTTGTCCAGTAGAACAACCACTGCCCATCCAGCCGGACAGAGCCGCTGCCATCCTCCCCGGCCAGCAGGGTTTCCCAGGCAGTGTCCCCCAGGTGCAGGCTCCCGGCGCTTACCCCCTGCTCCCCCACCCGGTAGCACATCCCGCCGTTTTCCGGGGGAATGACCCCGGCGGCGTAGTCCGACAGGTCGATAAGGAAGGTGACCTGGGCCTGGGGCCGGCTGCGTACCGTCACATCCTTGGTGTATACCAGCATCCCCTTTTCCAGGGCCGCCGCCTCCCGGGGGGTCAGATCCCGGTAGCGGGAGTAGCCGTTGGCGCTGTACTGGGCGGAGACAATCCGCTTGCCGTCGCTGTGAAGCACATAGCGGATGGAGTAGCCGGACTCGGTAACCAGGGAGCCCAGGGCCTCGGGGTAGGTTTCGAAGCCGGTATCCCTCTGGCCCAGGCGGTACTGGACGTATTCCTCCGGGGTGGCCACGAAGAAGTGGACAAAGTCATTTTCCAGGGTTCGGGTGGCGTAAATCCGGAAGAACAGCCGGTCGATGCCGGTCATCACGCGCTGCCGCCGCATTTCCAGCAGTGCCAGCCCCGCATCCGCCCCGGCGGAGAAGCGATCCAGCCCGGCAGTATGGGCATTGAACAGCAGCGCCCCGGAAACCATCCCGATAACCAGCAGCATAATGGCCACATACAAAAAGAAGGTTCGCCGGTAAATCCGGAATTTCAAAAACGCAAACGGATTGCCCACCCTCGGCCCCTCCTTTCAAATATCACCAAATCCAACCGACTGGATGCCAATACATTTGTTACAATTATACCTGTCTCTTATACACATCTCCGAGC
>UROL01000187.1 GCA_900549495.1 uncultured Eubacteriales bacterium
CGAGATCTCCACAAGGCTATTCGTCGGCAGCGTCAGATGTGTATAAGAGACAGGAGTTCAGCATGGCCTGTAGGGACTGGAGCCGGATGCTCTTGATGTACAGGGTGGACTGGAACCAGTCGTTCCAGTAGCCGAAGGCCAGGAATAGCCCGATGGTGGCCAGCACCGGCTTGGAGATGGGCAGCACAATGCGGAAGAAAATGGTGGGCTGGGAAGCGCCGTCGATGCGGGCGGACTCGATAATGGAGTCCGGCACCGTGGTGCGGAAGAAGGTCCGGGCGATGGTCACATTGAAGCTGGACACCGCCAGGGGCAGAATCAGAATCCAAATGGTATCCTGGAGCCGCAGCACCTGGGTATTGACCACATAGGAGGCAGCCAGGCCGCCGCCGAAGACCATGGGGATGAATACCAGGATGGTAAGCAGCCGGTTCAGCCGGTACTCCGGCCGGGAGAGCACATAGCCCATCAGGCAGGTCAGGGCCACGCCCAGCACCGTGCCCACCACCGTCACCTCTACGGAAATCCACAGGGAATTCAATATGGTGGCCCGCTGGGTCCACAGGTACTTATACGCCTCCCCGGAGATGGTCTCGGCGGTGACGAAGAACTGGTAGCCCTGGGTGCGGATGACGCTCTCTTTGGTAATGGAAATCAGGAAAATGTAGACAATGGGCAGCACGCAAATCAGTGCCAGCAGAATGAAAATCAGGTTGAAGATGACGTTGGTCACAGGCTTGATGCGATTCAGCCGGGACATATTGTCGTTGGTGACCGCCTGACGCTTTTTCTTATGGTCTTTCGTTGCCACAGTCAATCCCTCCCGTCAAATCAGTGCGCTGTTCTTATCCACTTTGCGGACGATGGCATTGGCCGTAAGGATGGTGATGCAGCCGATTACCGCCTGGAACAGGGAAGCCGCAGCGTTCTGCCCCAGCTTGACGGAGGTGGTGACCATCTGGAAAATCTTCACGTCGAAGGTTGCCACCACTGGGGTCAGGGGCTGCCCGGCACCCCGGGTGACCTGATAGAACAGGCCGAAGTCCGAAGAGAAGATGTGCCCCACGGACATGATGAACATCATGATGATAATGGGCCGCAGGGAGGGCAGGGTAATGAACCGGGCCTGCTGGGCCTTGCTGGCACCGTCCAGCACCGCCGCCTCGTACAGCGTGGAGTCCACGCCGGTGATGGAGGCCAGATACACCACCATGCTATAGCCCAGCACCTTCCATACATGCATGAATATCAGGATGGCGGGCCAGTATTTTGGCTCGAAATACCAGTTGATATTCTCGCCGCCGCAGGCCCGGATGATGGCGTTCAGCAGGCCCTTGTCCGTCACCAGGAAGGCGTAGACGAAGTAGCTGATAACCACCCAGCTCATAAAGTGGGGCATGAACATCAGGGTCTGGTAGGTCTTGGACTTGCGCTTGGAGTAGATATTGCCAATCATAATGGCTGCGCCCACCGGCAGGACAATGTCCAGCACGATGAACACCGCATTATACAGCAGGGTGTTTCGCAGAATCCGGGGGAAGTCCCGAAGGTTCAGGAAATACTGGAAGTTCTTTATCCCCACCCATTCGCTGTGCATCAGATTGTAGAAGAAGCTCTTGCTGGCATCTACAATCTTATAATTCTTGAAGGCCAGCACAATGCCGAACATGGGCAGATAGCAGAACAGGATGTACCACACCACCGTGGGGATAGCCAGCAGCGACAGCTCGGTATCGTCTTTGCGCCATCTGCGCCGCTTTTTGCCCAGCCGCGGGGCAGCCGTCGTTTCTTTTGTGGAAGCTCTCATGGTTGCCCCCCGCCTTTCTTGCCGTTATGTTTTCATGGGCCTATATTTAGTATAGCGAATTCCACCAAATTGTATAGTATAAAAAGGGGAAATTATAGTATGAAATGGATACATTCTTGTGGAAATATTACGACTATTTTCCCTATCCCTTCCACTGAAATTGTGCAATATTTACATAAAAATTTCAAAATTTTTGTCAGAACCGACGATTCTTGAAAATATTTGTTTTTGGGTCTTCCCTGTGCCCCCCTTTTTGTGGATAATAGGGGCGGGGAGATTTTCCCATCATACATCCATAAGGAGTGTTCGTATATGAAACCTACTTTCCATATTCTCGGCACTGGGCCGGAGCACTGCCAGGAGGCCCTCCGGGCCCTGGAGGAAGACCTGGGTGTTCGCTTCGGGGACACCGGCATTGACGTAACCTGCATTCCCGGAGATGAGCTGGCAGTGGAGAGCGACGGCACCACCGTCACCGTCACCTGGGGGGCGCCCATTCAGTTCTATCGGGCCATGAGCCTGATTCCCATTCCCTTGGTGCCCTGCTCCATCCACGAGAAGGCCCGGTTCCAGTCCTCCGGCATTATGTTCGACTGCTCCCGCAATGCGGTGCTGAACCCCACGGCCCTGCGGTTCTTCCTGCGGAAAATGGCCCTTATGGGCCTGAACCTGGGCATGATGTACACCGAGGACACCTATGAGGTTCCCGGCCAGCCCTTCTTCGGCTACAAGCGGGGCCGCTACACCTATGACGAGCTGAAGGCCCTGGACGACTACGCCAACCTCTTCGGCATTGAGCTGTGCCCCTGCATCCAGACCCTGGGGCACCTGAAACGCATCCTCCACTGGCCCGCCTATCACCACCTCCGGGACAATGACGAGGTGCTCCTGGCGGATTTGGAGGAGACCTATGTGCTGCTGGAGCAGATGATTCAGGCCGCCACTGCCCCCTATCGCTCCAAGAAAATTCACCTGGGCATGGACGAGGCCTTCGGCGTGGGCCTGGGTGCCCACCTGACCCGCTTTGGCTACGAGGATCCCCATAGTGTCATTGGCCGCCACCTGTCCCGGGTGCTGGGCATCTGCGACAAGTACGGCCTGAAGGCCATGATGTGGAGCGATATGTACTTCCACCTGGATGGCCGGAATTACCATAGCCCCGGTCTGCCCTCGGAAAGCGCCAAGGCCGCCGTGGATCCCCGGATTACCCTGATGTACTGGGACTACTACCAGAGCCAGGAGGAGAAGTACGCCGACGCCCTGTATAAGCACGCCCAGTTCCCCGCCCCCACGGTGTTCGCCGGAGGCATCTGGACCTGGATTGGCCCGGCCCCGGACTACCCCACCACCATTGCCAACACCGTGGCCGGTCTTACCGCCTGCGCCAAGGCGGGGATTCCCCTGGCCCTGGCCACCGCCTGGGGGGACAACGGCGGGGAATGCAACCTCACCGCCGCCCTGCTGGGCTTGCAGCTCTACGGCGAGCTGACCTTCCGCAGCGAGTACGACCCCCAGCTTTTGGCGGAGCGCTTCCGCCGGTGCTGCCACGCAGATGCCCAGGCCTTCCTGGATTTGAGCCTGCTGAACTATATGCCGGGAATGAAGGACAACCCCTCGGACCCGGTGAACTGCTGCAAGTTCATGCTCTATCAGGATCCCCTGGTGCAGCTGTTCGAGGCGGATACCCAGGGCTATGCCATGGCCCAGCATTTCGGCAGCCTGGTCACCCGCTATGCCCGGTACGCCGTGGAGAATCCGGAGTATGGGCTGCTTTTCGACTTCTATACCGCCCTGGCCAACGCCCTGGCGCTGAAATGCGTGTGGCATGAGCAGGCAGGCAATGCCGTCCGCAGCCGCAACCGGGAGCAGGCCGCCGCCCTGGCCGACGGCATCCCCGCCACGGTGGAGGCCCTGAACACCCTGCGGGTGGTGTGGCGGAAGCTGTGGGAGACCACCAACAAGCCCAACGGCTTCGAAATCATCGAAGTACGCCTGGGCGGTGTCGCCGCCCGGATGACCACCGCCGGAGAGAAGATGCGTGCCTTCGCCCTGGGCGAAACCGAAACCATCCCCGAGCTGGAAGAGCCCGCCCTCATCACCAAACGCCGCCCCAACGGCTCCATCATCTGCACCAACACCATGGACGAAATCGCCACCCCCGGCCGCATCGACTACTAAATCTTCAGAGCCTTCCGTAGGGGCGACGAAAGTCGCCCGTACCCTTCCGTCTTAGCGAGCACCCGGTTGAATGGTACGCACCCATTCCCGGCTCCCTCTCTGAGGG
>UROL01000188.1 GCA_900549495.1 uncultured Eubacteriales bacterium
AAACCGGGGGTGGTGGGGTTAGCCTTTTAGGCCGCGGGATTGGCGGTCCATGTCTTCTATTACGATGTCGTAGATTTCGCCCAGGGTGGCGCAGTATTCCAGGACCTTCCAGGGCTGGTTGGTGTGGTAGTGGATTTTAATCAGGTCTTCATCCCCCACGGCCAGGAGGCAGTCTCCCTTAAAATGCTCCACAAAATAGTCGTTGATGGCATCCTCGTCCAGGTTTTGGCCCTCGATGAGGAGCTGGGTATCATAGCGAAATTCGGTCATTGGGCATTTCTCCTTTCGGTATTTCAAAATTTCCGTTCCCATGGTATCATAAAGTTGTTGATAAATCAACAAGTATGTGCTATAATCCTCCCTGTCACGTTGCTGCAAGGGAGGAATTTTTGTTTTGAATCGGTTTGAAACCTTTACCGGAGCCATTTTGGAGCTGAGCCGGTGCCTGCAACGGCTGAAGGATCTGGAAATGAAGCCCCTGGGCCTCCGGGGGAACCATGTGATGTGCCTGTACCATCTGGGCAAACACCCCCAGGGGCTGACGGTGACAGAGCTGGCCGCTGCCTGCCGGGAGGACAAGGCCGCCGTCTCCCGGTGCCTGACCCTGCTGGAGGGCCGGGGGCTGGTCAGCAGCAGCACTCCCCAGGGCAAGCGCAGCTACCGGGCCAAGCTCACCCTGACCCAGGAGGGCCGGGCCATGGTGGAGGAAATCTTCCGCCTGGTGGACAGCGCCGTAGCCGGGGGCGGGGCCGGGCTCACCGATGCCCAGCGGGACACCATGTACGCCGCCCTGAACACCATTATCGACAACCTCACCCGCTACATCAACCAGCGGGAGGAATGAAAGGACATTCTATGGAAAAAGTACGCATTATTACCGACTCCGGCTCGGATTTCCCGACTCCCTACCCGGAAAATCTCACTGTAATCCCCCTGACCATCCACTTCGGGGACGAGGAATACCGGGATGGGGTCACCATTGACCACAAGACCTTCTACGAAAAGCTCACCTCCGGCAATCAGCTGCCCACCACCAGCCTGGTCCCTCCGGGGGACTTTGCCGATGCCTTCCGCACCGCCCGGGAGGCGGGGGAGACGGTGGTGGCCGTGGTGCTTTCCAGCAAGCTCTCCGGCACCTATCAGAGTGCGGTGCTGGCCGCCGGGGATTTTGACAATGTGTATGTGGTGGACAGCCTGAACGCCACGGTGGGGCAGCAGATTCTGGTGAACTACGCCCTGGAGCTGGCGGCCCAGGGGCTCAGCGCCTCCCGGATTGCCCAGGAGCTGGAGCAGGCCAGGGGCCACGTCAATCTGCTGGGTATGCCGGACACCCTGGAATACCTCCAGCGGGGCGGGCGCATCTCCAAGACGGCGGCAGTGCTGGGGGGTGTGCTCTCCATCAAGCCGGTGCTGCGGCTGATTGACGGCGTTGTGGTGATGATTGGCAAGGCAAGAGGCTCCAAAAGCGGCAACAACTACCTGATTCAGGAGGTCACCCGCAGCGGCATCGACTTCTCCAAGCCCCTGTGCCTGGGCTACACCGGCCTCAGCGATGCCCTGCTGCAACGCTATATTGAGGACAGCCGCCCCCTATGGGAGGGGAAAATCGACGCCCTGCCCATATCCACCGTGGGGGCCACCATCGGCACCCACGTGGGCCCCGGGGCCATTATTGTGGCCTTCTTCGACACCCAGCCCTGACAAAAATTCTCCGCTGCCTTTTGGGGCAGCGGAGAATTTACTTATTTGAGAATTTCGCCGTTGGACTGGATGACCTGCTTGTACCACCGGGCGGAATCCTTGGGGATGCGCTGGCCGGTGGCGTAATCCACGTAAATGATGCCGAAGCGTTCGCTGTAGCCGCTGCTCCACTCGAAATTATCCAGGAAGCTCCATTGCAGGTAGCCCCGCAAGTCCACGCCCTCTTCTATGCACTGGCTCAGGCAGCGCAGATACCGGGTGAGGAAGTCGATGCGGTCGGCATCGTGAACCTGGCCGTCCAGGTAGACCTTGTCGTTGCAGGACAGGCCGTTTTCGGAGATGTAAATGGGGCAGGCGTAGCGCTTGTAGACATTCAGGATGCCGTAGCGCATCACCTCGGGGGTCACCTTCCACTTGGTGGCAGTCAGGGGGAAGCCTGCCGGGATGGGGGACTTGGAGCCGTCCTCCTCCACCGGGTCGCCCTGGTAGACGTTCACGCCCACAAAGTCCGGCTTCTCCATCTCGTCCCAGTCGGACTGGGGAATCCGGGCGGCGAAGTCCTCCACCACCTTGGGAGAGCCTTCGGCATAGCGGCGGAAGAACAGGGGATCCATAAACAGGTTCATGCTGAACATCCAGTCGGTGGGGTCGAAGGTGGCCTTATAGGCAGCCTCCCGCCCGGCGGGGGTGTCCACCCGGGGGTAGCACAGCCGGCCGCAGGTGGCCAGACCCACCACTGCACCGGGGGCAGCCTGGCGAATCCGGCGGGTGGCCTCACTGTGAGCAAGGCAGAGGTTGAAGTAGCATTTCAGCGCCTCCCGCTCCCCCAACTTCCAGCCGGGGGCGTGGGCACCGGAGACATAGCCCAGGACGGTGACACACTGGGGCTCGTTCAGGGTCATGTAGGTATTCACCCGCCCGGCGAAGTGCTCCGCCACCAGGGCGGCATATCTGCCGAAGGCCGCCACAATATCCCGGTTCAGCCAGCCGCCCTTGTCTTGCAGGGCGCTGGGCAAATCCCAGTGATACAGGGTAATCATGGGCTGGATGCCCGCCTCCAGCAGGGCATTGACCAGCTTGTCATAGAAGGCGAAGCCCTTCTCGTTTACGGCACCGTCCCCATCGGGGATAATCCGGGGCCAGCTCACGGAGAAGCGGTAGGCCTGGATGCCGTGCTCCTTCATCAGGGCCACGTCCTCTGCCCAGCGGTGGTAGCTGTCGCAGGCCACATCGCCGGTATCGCCGTTGTAGACGTTGCCGGGGGTATGGGTAAAATCGTCCCAGATATTGGCTCCCTTTCCGTCCTCATTCCAAGCGCCCTCGCACTGGTAGGAGGCGCAGGCTACGCCCCACAGGAAGTCTTTGGGAAACATCATACGGTTACCTCCACAGTATAGTTATCTTTGCCGGTGGCGGGGATGACCTTGCTGGAGACGGGGACACCGTCCACCGTCAGGCTATAGGCACCGGTCTGCACCACATGGATATGGTACACGGCTCCCCGGAAGCGGCGGGTAATGGTATATTCGCCGAAGTTTGCAGGCAGGCAGGGGTCAATGCTCAGGCCCTCCAGGGTGGGCTTGACACCCAGAATGTACTGGCTGATATTGACAAAGGTCCAGGAGGCGGTGCCGGTGAGCCAGCTGTTCCGGGCTGCGCCCTCTTCATAAGAGGCCCGGGCGGCGACGGTCTGGGCGTAGACATAGGGCTCCACCCGGCGAACGTCGCTGTGCTCCTCCTGGTAAACCGGTGCGGTGCGCTTGTAGATATCAAAGGCGTTGTCGCCCCGTCCCACCACGGTCTCGGCAATGGAAATCCAGGGGTTATTGTGGCAGAAGATGGAGCCATTCTCCTTGTATCCGGGAGGATAGGAGGAGATTTCCCCCAGCTCCTTGTGGTAGACGGTGTAGCAGGGGGCCAACAGCTCCACGCCGTATTTGCCCAGCAGGTGCTTGCGGACGGAGTCCAGGGCCTGGACGGCCTTGCCGTCGTCCTTGCCCACACCGGCCATGACGCACATGCCCTGGGGCTCGATGTAAATCTTGCCCTCGTCGCATTTGTCGGAGCCAACGGGGTTGGAGAAGGCATCATAGGCCCGGACGAACCATGCCCCATCCCAACCGGCGGTCTCGATGGCGTTCTCCATCTGGGCCACGGCGGCCAGGACGGTCTGGGCCTCCTCGCTCAGGCCCTTGGCCCGGCAGATTTCCGCATACTCCCGGCCATACAGCACAAACATGCCGCCGATGAACACGGACTCCGCCACGGGGCCCTCGGAGGGGCCGGAGGTCTGGAAGCTCTCGCCGGGCTCCTCGGAGAAGCAGTTCAGGTTCAGGCAGTCGTTCCAGTCGGCCCGGCCAATAACTGTCTCTTATACACATC
>UROL01000189.1 GCA_900549495.1 uncultured Eubacteriales bacterium
GCCTCGGTCTCGTGGGCTCGGAGATGTGTATAAGAGACAGGCTGTGATGGATTGGCGGGTGGGGCTGGTGGCTCTGGCTGCCTTTCTGGCGGCGTATCTGCTGACCCGGTATGTGTCCCTGGGCTCCATTGTGGGCGCCGTGGCTCTGTTTGTCAGCTTTGCCGTGTGGCACAGTGACCGCCCCTGGGCTGTAGTGGGCTGCGGGGCAATGTGCCTTATTGCCATCTGTATGCACCGAGACAATATCCAGCGTTTGATTCACAAAACCGAGCGCAAAACCGATTTCTTCAAGAAGGGGAAAAAGCAATGAAAACCGCCGTCATCGGCTCCGGTGCCTGGGGCACCGCCCTTGCCACACTGCTGTGCAAAAATGGCCATGAGACCACCCTTTGGTGCCGGAGTGAGGCACGGGCTGCGGAAATCCGCACTTCCCGCATCAATCCCCGGCTGCCCCAGGTGAGGCTGCCGGATACTCTGGTGCTCTCCGCTTCCCCGGAATGCGTCCGGGGCTGCCGGATGGTGGTAATCGCCTGCCCCTCCTTCCCAATCCGCTCTGTCTGCCAAACCGTTGCCCCCTATATCGGTCAGGATACTGTTGTGGTATCCGTCACCAAGGGCATTGAGGAGGGCACCCTGCTGCGTATGAGCCAGGTGGTAGCCCAGGAGACAGGGCATGAAAAAATTGTGGCTCTCACCGGCCCCTGCCACGCTGAGGAGGTAGCCGCTGGTCTGCCCACCGGATGCCTGGCCGCCTGCGCCCAGCGGGAGATGGCCGAGCTGGTGCAGGATGCCTTTATGTCCGATACCTTCCGGGTTTATACCAGCCCGGATATCATCGGCGCAGAGCTGGGGGGCGCACTGAAAAACGTGATTGCCCTGTGCTCCGGCGTAGCCGCCGGTATGGGCTTTGGCGACAATACCAAGGCCATGCTGATGACCCGGGGCCTGACAGAAATGGCCCGGCTGGGAGTCTCCCTGGGGGCCCAGAAGGACACCCTAGCCGGACTCTCCGGCATCGGAGACCTGATTGTTACCTGTACCTCCCTCCACTCCCGGAACAACCGGGCGGGAATTCTCATTGGTCAAGGCCATAGCCCCCAGGAGGCCATGGAGCAGGTGGGAGCCGTGGTGGAGGGCTACTATGCCGCCAAATCCGCCTGGGAGCTGTGCCAGAAGCAGCAGGTGGATATGCCCATTATCCACGCCGCCTATCAGGTTCTGTACGAAAATGTGGATGCCCGCAAGGCGGTGGCCGCTCTGCTGACCCGCCAGCGGAAGGCAGAATCCGAGGATGCAGGCTGGATTTGAGCCGCTTTCCGATTCCGAAAAAATCAGCGCCGGGGATGCAGTACAAGCCGCATCCCCGGCACCTTTTGCCCCACCGAAAGCAATAAAAAACGCCGCTGAAAGAAAATCAGCAGCGTATTTTATATGCCAGTAAAATCAGATGGCCCGCTCCACCTTGTTAGAACGGAGGCATCTGGTACAAGCGTACACATGGCAGGGAGTCCCGTTCACGACAGCCTTGACCCGCTTCACATTGGGCTTCCACTCGCGATTGGAACGTCTGTGGGAGTGAGAGACCTTAATACCAAAGGTAACGCCCTTACCACAAAAATCACACTTCGCCATTCATTGCACCTCCCATCCGAAATGATTACTTTTCAAATTGCGCCCATTGGAACGCTTGGATATCATATCAGATTTCTACAAAAAAAGCAAGCATTATTTTTTCGATTTTTTCAAATTCAAAAATATGTTGATATTCTGCCCTCGGCTGGTATAATAGCAGCAAAGACAAAAAGGCAGAAAGAGGCATAGGAGGAGCTGCATATGAGCGTAACCTACAGCATTCCGCTGACTACACTGGTAAGGGACTTCAAGCTGGAAGTCGTATATGCCTCGGCGGATTATGAGTCCATTCGTCTGACCGTAGAGGACGTTGCCCGGCCGGGGCTCCAGCTGGCCGGTTATTTCGACTATTACGAGCCCATGCGGCTGCAAATCCTGGGCAATGTGGAGGTCAGCTACATTCAGAAAAAAACGCCGGAAGAGCGGGCCGCCATCTTTGACCGTTTCTTCTCCTACAAGCCCCCTGCGCTCCTGATTGCCCGGAATTTTCCGGCAGATGAACAATGCCTGGAGATGGCGAAAAAGCACAGCATCACCGTGCTGCGCTCCGGAGAGACCACTGCCTCCCTGGCCTCCAGCATCATTGCCTACCTCCGCTCTGCCCTGGCCCCCCGGATTACCCGTCACGGCGTTCTGGTGGAGGTATACGGCGAGGGGCTGCTGCTGATTGGCGACAGCGGCGTGGGCAAAAGCGAGACTGCCCTGGAGCTGCTGAAGCGCGGACACCGGCTGATTGCCGACGATGCAGTGGAAATCCGCAAGGTATCTGACGTATCGCTGATTGGCACCGCACCGGAGCTAATCCGCAACTACATCGAGCTGCGGGGCATCGGCATTATCAATGTGGCCAAGCTCTTCGGCATGGGCGCTGTGCGTACCGAAAACGAAATCAACCTGGTGGTGAACATCGTCCCCTGGAACACCCAGGAGGCCTATGACCGGTTGGGACTGGAAGACCAGTATATGGAGATTCTCGGTGTCAAGGTGCCGGTAAACACCATTCCTGTCACCGCAGGCCGGAACCTGGCGGTGATTCTGGAGGTTGCCGCAATGAACAACCGCCAGCGCAAGCTGGGCTACAACCCGGCTCAGGAATTCTCCGACCAGATTGACCGGCATTTTGAAATGAATTCAGGAAAGAACAAATGAAAGAATTGACCATAGGTGCCAACGATGCCGGGCAGCGGCTGGATCGGTTTCTGGCAAAGGCCGTTCCCCTGCTCCCTGCTTCCCTGGCACAGAAATATATCCGCATCAAGCGCATCAAGCGCAACGGTGCCAAAGCCGAGCGAGACACCCGGCTGCAAAACGGAGACGTACTCCAGCTGTATATCAACGACGAATTCTTCGACAAACCCCGGGAGGACAACGCCTATCTCACTGTGGCTTCGCCAAAGCTGAATATCGTATATGAGGACGACCAAATTCTTTTGGTGGACAAGCGCCCCGGCCTGGCGGTGCACCCCCACGATGGGGCAGAATATGGCAGAACCCTGATTGACCATATCCAGGCATACCTCTATCAGAAGCACGAATGGAGCCCCCGGGGAGAGAACAGCTTCACCCCCGCCCTGTGCAACCGCATCGACCGGAACACCGGTGGCATTGTCATCGCTGCCAAAACCGCCGAGGCATTGCGGGTGATGAATCAGAAAATCAAGGATCGGGAGATGGACAAGCGGTACCTGGCCATTGTGGAGGGAACGCCGAAGCCCAAGGAGGGCAGCCTGAAGGGATACCTATTTAAGGATGCCAAGCAAAACCGAGTCTTCGTTACCGATACCCCCCAGCCCGGCTCCAAAAGCTGCCAGACGGACTATCGCTGCCTTGCCAGCAAGAATGGCCTGACCCTGGTGGAATGCAAGCTGATTACCGGGCGCACCCATCAGATTCGTGCCCAGTTTGCCCATGCAGGTCATCCCCTGCTGGGAGACGGCAAATACGGAAAGCTGGACAAGCGCTTCGACCGCAATTATCAGGCGCTGTATTCCTACCGCCTGCGCTTCGACTTTACCACCGATGCCGGGAGCCTGGAATATCTGAACGGCAAGAGCTTTCAGGTGGCGCAGGTGGACTTTGTAGAGGAGTATTTCCCGGATTATTCCCTGTAAGGAGTATTTTATGAATGTTTTCATCACAAGCAGCCCCTATCTGGAGGGAGCTGACCGGGCAATTTTGAACCCGGAAAACCACTTTGTGGAAAATCTGCGGGAGGTGCTCCCTCCCTTCCCCCGGGTGCTGTATGTGGCCTCCGACCCGGAGCGCCACGACCTGACCTGCTCCTTCGGCATGGACACCGCCGTTGCCTTCTGCCAGGCAGGGATGCCCTTCAGCGCTTTTCAGGTGCTGGACGGAACCAACGCAGACCGGGCGGCGGAGCTGGTGCACTGTCTCTTATACACATCTCCGAGCCCACGAGACCGAGGCTGATCTCGTAT
>UROL01000190.1 GCA_900549495.1 uncultured Eubacteriales bacterium
AGTCTCGGAAGTTTTCGGGCGGCTGATAGCCGCCCCTACGAAACTCAGAATATTTCACCGCCCAAAAAAATCCCCCGGTTTCCACCGCAAAAACGATACCGGGTGGGCCAGGGCACCCACATATAGGAACCCACCCAAAGCGTCACTAAAAATTCCCCGGTTTCCACCGGGGGAGCGATACCGGGTGGGGCAGGGCACCCACGTATGGGAACCGGCTTAATGCGTAACTGAAAAAACCGGGTGGGCCAGGGCACCCACGTATAGGAACCCGCCCAAAGCGTCACTAAAAAAGGAGAAAACGTGTATGATATCTACAACGGTTGTTATCAATGCCCTGGAGTTGGGGTGCATCTATTCCCTGGTGGCTCTGGCGCTGTTTCTCAGCTTCCGGATTCTGAACATAGCGGACATGACCACCAACGGCTCCTTCACCCTGGGCTGCGCCGTGTCGGCTACGGTGGCCCTGGCGGGGCATCCCTACCTGGCCTTCCCGGCGGCCATGCTGGCGGGGGCCGCTGCCGGATTCGTCACCGCCGCCCTGCAAACCAGATTCCGCATCCCCTCCATCCTGGCGGGCATCATCACCGATACCGGGCTGTACACCGTGAATCTGGCGGTAATGGGCTTCTCCTCCAACGTCAATCTGTTGAAAAAAACCACCCTGTTCACACAGCTCAAGCCCCTGCTGGGGGCCTGGTACCGGCTGGTGCCCACGGCCCTGATTGCCCTGGCCGCCGTGGGTCTGATGGTTCTGTTTCTGAAAACCCGGCTGGGCCTGTCCATCCGGGCCACCGGGGACAACCCGGATATGGTTCGTGCCAGCTCCATTAACACCTCCTTCACCATCACCGTAGGCCTGTGCATTGCCAATGCCTGCACCGCCCTGTCCGGTGCCCTGCTGGCCCAGTACCAGAAGTCGGCGGACATCAACCTGGGGGGCGGCATGGTGATTATCGGCCTGGCCTCCCTGATTATCGGCGAGGCCCTGCTGCCCAAGGGCAAGCTATGGATAAAGGCCCTGGGGGCCATAGTGGGCTCCATTGTATACCGGTTCATCATCGCTCTGGCCCTGCGGCTGGATTTGCCCAGCGAGTGCCTGAAGCTCATCTCCGCCGTGATTGTGGCCCTGGCCATCGGCCTGCCTGCATGGAAGCAAGCCAAGGGAGGAAAGGTAAAATGCTGAAAATTGACAATATCTCCAAAACCTTCGCCCCGGGCACGGTGAACGAGAAGCGGGCCCTCAGCGGCCTGTCTTTGTACCTGGCCCCCGGTGACTTCGTCACCGTCCTGGGCTCCAACGGGGCAGGGAAGTCCACCCTGTTCAACGCCATTGCCGGCACCTTCCTGCCGGACTCCGGTACCATTACCCTGGACGGCCAGGACGTGACCCGGATGCCGGACTACCGGCGCAGCAAGTTCATTGGCCGGATGTTCCAGGACCCCCTGAAGGGCACCGCCCCCAATATGACCATTGAAGAGAATCTGGCGTTATGTTACCTCCGTGCCTCCCAGCGCCGCTCCCCCTTCTCCATGATTTCCAAGGCAGAGCGCCGGGAGTTCCGGGACCGGCTGGCCCAGCTGGGCCTGGGGCTGGAAAACCGGATGGATAGCCTGGTGGGTCTGCTCTCCGGCGGCCAGCGCCAGGCCCTGACCCTGCTGATGGCCACCCTGGTCACCCCAAAGCTGCTGCTCCTGGACGAGCACACCGCCGCCCTGGACCCCGCCACGGCAGAGAAGGTGCTGGCCCTGACCCGGCAGATTGTGGCCGAGAATCGCATCACCTGCCTGATGATTACCCACAACGTCCAGTCCGCCCTGACCCTGGGCAACCGCACCATCATGATGAAGGACGGCCAGATCGCCCTACAGCTCACCGGCCAGCGCCGAGCCACCATCACCCAGGAAGAGCTCCTGGCCGCCTTCCGCCACCAAGGCCTGGACAACGACCGCATCCTCTTCAGCGCTAATTAGTTTAGTGCCGCACCGGGCGGGTTGAATGGTGAAATGTAAAAACTTTTGAGTTTCGTAGGGGCGATGAAAATCGCCCGTACCCTTCCGGTTTCGCGAGCACCCGGTTGAATGGGAAAAGCCCATTCCCGGCTCCCTCTCTGAGGGAGCTGTCGAGCGATAGCGAGACTGAGGGAGTGTCGTCCGATGGTTCCACCTGGCCGATGGTTACCCGCAAGCCATTATTGGCTCTGAAATTTTTGACCGTTTACGTTCATCGGGGTACACTCCCTCAGTCACGCCCTTGCGGGCGTGCCAGCTCCCTCATAGAGGGAGCCGGGGGAGAAGCACATTCTCAGCTCCCTCAGAGAGGGAGCCGGGAAGGGCTGTACCATTCACCCCACCGCCCAAAAGCCGCAACATTGCGGGCGATTTTCATCGCCCCTACGAAGCTCTGAATGTTTAACCGCTCCCATTCATCGAAGTACACTCCCTCATAGAGGGAGCCGGGAAATAGCATATTTACCATCATATTCACATATACAAAGGAGAAAGCATCATGGAAAAAGCACCTGTGTTGGTTGTGTTGGCTGCGGGGATGGGCAGCCGGTATGGAGGGCTGAAGCAGATTGACGCCCTGGGAAAAAATGGGGAGGCCATTCTGGACTACTCCATTTACGACGCATACCGGGCGGGCTTCCGCACCGCCGTGATTTTGATTAAGGAGGCCATCCGGGAGGACTTTATGGCCACCGTGGGCAAGCGGCTGGAAAAAAGCCCCATGGAAATCCGCTACGCCTATCAGGAGCTGGATAAGCTGCCCCAGGGCTATTCGGTGCCCCAGGGGCGGGTGAAGCCCTTTGGCACAGGCCATGCCATCCTCTGCGCCGGGGAGGCGGTGGGGGATGCCCCCTTTGTGGTAATCAATGCCGACGACTTCTATGGCCCCACCGCCTATGAAAAGATGTACCGCTTCCTGTCCCAGGCCACCGACCCCCATGGCTATTGCATGGTGGGCTACCAGCTGGGCAAGACCGTGACGGAAAACGGCAGCGTGGCCCGGGGAGTATGCCGGGTGGACGAGGAGGGATATCTTCTGGGCATCACCGAGCGCACCCGGATTGAAAAATACGCCGGGGGCATCCACTTCACCGAGGATGGGGAAAATTGGCAGCCCTTGCCCGAGGATACCACGGTATCCATGAACTTCATGGGCTTTATGCCGGGCTTCCTGGAGGAGGCCCGGGCCAGATTCCCCGCCGCCCTGGATGCCATCCTCCGGGACAACCCCATGAAGGGGGAATATTTCCTGCCCAGCATCGTCCAGCAGCTGCTGACAGAGGGCAAGGCCACCATGCAGGTGCTCACCTCCCCGGACAAATGGTACGGCGTCACCTACGCCGCCGACAAGCCTGCGGTGGTAGCCGCCCTGCGCCGGATGACCGACGAGGGCAAGTACCCCGATGGTCTTTGGAAATAACGCAATAAGCACGAAGCCCGCACACCGGTCAAGCGACCGATGTGCGGGCTTTTTCAGCTGATCTCTATTTTCCGCCCATAAGGATCTTGGCAAGCTCGGAATTGGCGTCCAGAATGACGGTCTTTTCGTCGCCGTTCAGGCTGGCCTTCAGAGCGTCCAGCGCCAGAGAGAACTCGTAGAAGTCCTTCTTGTCCTGGGTGTCGTAAGCCTCCGCCAGCAGACGCATGTACTCCTGCTCGCCCTCGGCCTCCAGCTTGGCGGCAGCAGCCTCGGCGTCGGAGACGATGATGTTCACCTGCTTATCCACGTCGTTGCGGATGATGGAAGCGTCATAGTTGCCGTCGGCGGTGTACTTCTCCGCCATCTGGTTCCGCTCGGAGATCATCCGGCCGTAGACTGCGTTCAGGTTGCTTTCCGGCAGGTCGAAGCGCTTGATCTTCACGTCCTCCACATGGATGCCGTAGGACTTGGCCGCGGCGTCCACCTTGACGGTGATGTCGTCATAAATGGTGTTGCGCTCGGCGCCGTCGTTCATGTTGATGATGTCCGCCTGCGCCAGCGTGCCCATGTCGGTTTTCAGGGCGCTGTAGGTGATGGCGTCCAGCCGTTCCTCCGCCTTGGCTGTGG
>UROL01000191.1 GCA_900549495.1 uncultured Eubacteriales bacterium
CAACCAAGCATGCTAAAACCTTCAGGCTGCGGGCGGCTGGTAGCCGCCCCTACGGGACTCTGAATGTTTTACATTTTACCATTCAACCGGGGTGGGGGGCGTTGTGGGCTGTTTTTTTGTGGGAAACATGGAAAATAAAATATAATGGTTGTAAGTTGAATCAAAATGATGTAAAATGATAGGCGTATGATTAGCGTCAATTCTGCGAAAAATTCGCTTTGGAGGTTATTATTATGGAAAAACCCATTGTACTTGTGATTATGGACGGCGTGGGCAAGGGCGACGGCGGCAGCGGAGATGCTGTGGCTGTGGCCAAGACCCCTACCCTGGACAATTTGCTGGCTACCTGCCCCCACACCTGGCTGAAGGCCCACGGCACTGCCGTCGGTCTGCCCAGCGATGAGGATATGGGCAACTCCGAGGTGGGCCACAATGCCCTGGGCTGCGGTCAAGTGTACTCCCAGGGTGCCAAGCTGGTGGAGGAGAGCATCGAAAGCGGCGCCATGTTCCAGTCCGAGACCTGGAAGAGCCTGATTGCCAACGCCAAGGATGGCCACGCCCTCCACTTCCTGGGTCTGCTGTCCGACGGCAACGTCCACTCCAACATCTCCCACCTGATTGCCATGCTGAAGGAGGCCCGGGCAGAGGGCGTGAGGAAGGCATACTGCCATATCCTGCTGGATGGCCGTGACGTGCCCGCCACCTCCGCTCTGGAATATGTGGCCCAGCTGGAGGATGTGCTGGCCCAGCTGCGTACCCAGGGTGCCGACTATGCCATTGCCTCCGGCGGTGGCCGTATGCAGATTACCATGGACCGGTACGAGGCCAACTGGCCTATGGTAGAGGCCGGCTGGCACACCCATGTCCAGGGTAAGGGCCGGATGTTCCCCTCTGCCAAGGAGGCCATTGAGACCTACCGGGCCGAGACCGGCTGCATCGACCAGGATTTGCCCGCCTTCGTGGTGGAGCGCAGCGGCCAGCCTGTGGCAAAGATTGCAAACGGCGACAGCGTGATTCTCTTCAACTTCCGGGGCGACCGGGCCCAGGAGATTTCCCTGGCCTTCGACCGGAAGGACTTCGACAAGTTCGACCGGGGGGACTACACCGGGGTGAAGTTCGCCGGTATGCTCCAGTATGACGGAGACCTGAAGATTCCCGAGCATTATCTGGTGCAGCCTCCTGTGATTAAGAACACCCTCACCGAGCGGCTGTGCCAGGCGGGTATCCACGAGTACGCCCTGTCCGAGACCCAGAAATTCGGCCACGTCACCTACTTCTGGAACGGCAACCGCTCCGGCAAGGTGGACGAGAATTTGGAGGTATACGAGGAAGTGCCCTCCGACGTGATTCCCTTCGACCAGGCACCTGCCATGAAGAGCAAGGAAATCACCGAGAAGATGGTGGAGAATATGGCCTCCCACAAGTTCCAGTTCCTGCGCTGCAACTACCCCAACGGCGACATGGTGGGCCACACCGGCGTCATGAGCGCCGTGGTCACCGCCATGGAGTGCGTGGACAACAGCCTGAAGGCCATCCTGGAGGCCGCCGACAAGTACGGCTACACCGTCCTTATCACCGCCGACCACGGCAATGCCGACCAGATGACCGAGACCAAGAAGGGCAAGACCAGCGTCCGCACCGCCCACTCCCTGAACCCTGTGCCCTTCATCATCTACGACAAGGATCACAGCTGGAAGATTAAGGAAGGCCACTTCGGCCTGGCCAACGTGGCCCCCACCATTGTGACCATGATGGGCCTGTCCGTTCCCCAGTGCTGGGAGCAGAGCATGGTGTAATCCGCAAAGGAGGATTTTTCAATGATTCGACAAGAAAATGAAGCCGGCAGCATCACCGTAAACGACAGTGTATACACCGACATTGTGGGCACCGCCGCCGCCAACTGCTTTGGCGTGAAGGGCATGGCTGCCCGGTCTGTGAAGGACGGCCTGTATCACCTGCTGCGGATGGAGTCCGTGGGCAAGGGGGTGCTGGTCACCTTCAATCCCGATGAGTCCATCTCCATTGACCTGCACATCGTTGTGGACAACGGCGTGAATCTGTCCGCCGTGGGCGCTTCCATTATTTCCGAGGTTCGCTATGTGGTGGCCAAGTGCACCGGCACCAAGGTCAGCGCAGTGAATGTATTCATCGATTCCATGATGATTGACTGAGAACGGAGGAAAAAAGAAATTGAGGCAAACCATTAACGGCGCCGAGCTTCGCCGGATGATTATCAGCGCTGCCGCATCCATTGAGATTCACAAGCAGGCGCTGAACGAGCTGAATGTATTCCCGGTTCCCGACGGCGACACCGGCACCAATATGTCCATGACCATCAACTCCGCCGCCGCCGACCTTCGCAAGGCCGAAGACCCGGAGCTGTACGCCGCCTCCAAGATTGCCTCCTCCGCCATGCTGCGGGGGGCAAGAGGCAACTCCGGCGTAATTCTTTCCCTGCTGTTCCGGGGAATTTCCAAGGCCCTGAAGGGCCACGACAATGCCGACGGCGTGCTCTGGTCCGCCGCTCTGCAAAACGGTGTGGATGCCGCCTACAAGGCGGTGATGAAGCCCGCCGAGGGCACCATCCTCACCGTGGCCCGGCTGGCAGCTGCCAAGGCCGCCGAGGCCGCCCGGGAGAACAATTTCATTGAATTTGTCCAGGAGGCCGCCCTGGAAGAGGCCCGGGTCGCCCTGGCCAACACCGTCAACCAGAACCCGGTGCTGAAAAAGGCCGGGGTGGTGGATGCCGGCGGCAAGGGCTGGGTGTTCGCTCTGGAGGCTATGCTCTGCGCCCTGCGGGGTGAGGATGTGGTGGTGCCCGAGGGCACCAGCCAGGACGAGGTGAAGGAGCAGGCGGATTTCTCCGACTTCAACACCGAGGATATCACCTTCACCTACTGCACCGAGTTCATCATCTCCCGGGAGAATAAGAACGACCCGGAGAAGCTGCGGGACTTCCTGGCCTCCATTGGCGACAGCCTGGTGCTGGTGGACGACGATGAGATTATCAAGGTTCACGTCCACACCAACGACCCTGGCCGGGCCCTCCACGAGGCCATTGCGTATGGCTCCTTCGTCACCGTGAAGGTGGAGAATATGCGCTTGCAGCACACCGAAAAGGTGATGAGTGAGAAGGAGCTGGCCCCCAAGATTGCCGAGCCCACCAAGCCCATTGGCGTGGTCTCCGTGTGCGCCGGTGCCGGACTGGCGGATGTGTTCACCAATCTGGGAGTGGATGCCATCATTTCCGGCGGCCAGACCATGAACCCCAGCACCCAGGACATTTTGGAGGCGGTGAATACCGTACCTGCCGAGACGGTGTTCGTGCTGCCCAACAACAAAAATATCATCATGGCCGCCCAGCAGGTGGATGCCCTGACCCCCAAGCATGTGGTGGTTATCTCCAGCAAGACCGTGCCCCAGGGTGTGACGGCAATGCTGAGCTTTGACCCCGAGGGGTCTGTAGAGGCCAACACCCAGGCCATGACCGATGCCCTGGCCACGGTGGACACCATGCAGATTACCTACGCCGCCCGGAACTCCGACTTCGACGGCTACGATATCCACCAGGGGGACTATCTGGCCATGTACGGCAGCGCTCTGTTCGGCACCAGCCAGGATATCAATGTGCTTTTGCAGAGCCTGGCCGAGAAGGTTCGGGACGATGGCCGGGAGTATATCACCATCTACTACGGCTGCGATATCAAGGAAAAGCACGCCCAGCGGGCAGCAGACCTCTTTGCCCACATCTGCCCCGAGGCAGAGGTCAGCCTCATCAACGGCGGCCAGCCGGTATACTACTACCTCATCTCCGCCGAATAACCCCGCCCCATCCAAAACCCGCTGTACATACCGTCCAGCGGGTTTTTTCAATTACGCTTTGAGCTTGTACCTATACGGTGGGTGCCCTGGCCCACCCGGTATCGTTTTTGCGGTGGAAACCGGAAGGTTTTGAATAGCTGGTTGTATGGTGGAATGTAAAAACTTTTGAGTTTCGTAGGGGCGATGAAAATCGCCCGAAACCCCGGATTTCAGCGAGCACCC
>UROL01000192.1 GCA_900549495.1 uncultured Eubacteriales bacterium
ACGAGATCAGCCTCGGTCTCGTGGGCTCGGAGATGTGTATAAGAGACAGGTCAAATCCAATTTTCCGTTCAGGAATGCCCGCTTGGTGAATTCCCCCCGCTTGGCAGGCCGTGCCCCGGCACGGTACAGCGCATCCAGCCCGGCAGCAAGGACAGCAGGGGAGCCGTGGCAATGAAATTCCACGGTATCCTCTCCGGTGTAGCTGTGAGGCTGACGAGCACACACTGCCATGCACTGGTCAATCACCCGTCCCTGGGTATCGTGGAGCGCGCCCATTACCAGCTTCCGGCTGGCCACTTGGGTCAGTGGAAGTCCGGAGGCGGTAAAGACCTTCTGGGCAATTTCGATAGCGCCGTCTCCGCTTAGCCGGATGATTCCGATGGCGCACACCTGGCGCCCGGTGGAGACGGCGGCAATTACATCAGCCATGGTTGCCTCCCATCAAAAATGCGAAGGGATCCCCCTCGCAGGAAATATAATGCATCATCATGTATGCACATTGAATAGACACGTTTTCCTCCTTTAGAATTCTCCGGCATTCCGCTTTATCGGCCAGCACCACCTGAATATCCTCGGTGCTTTCCTGATGCTCACTGGTGGGCTCCCCCTGGCAGCGGCCGAAAACCAGGCAGCAGCTTTCGTCGGTCATGCCGTCGGTAGTGAAGAAGGGGCGGCCAAACTCGCTGGGAATCAGCTCCAGGGTCAGCCCTGTTTCCTCGAACATTTCCCGCACGGCTGCCTCTTGTACATTTTCACCCGGCTCCACCAGCCCGGCGGGGAATTCGTACACATATCCCCCCACCGGATAGCGGTACTGGCGCACCAGCACAATTTTTCCGTCCAGAAGACTGTAAATCGTCACCCCATTGGGTGTATTCCTGTGGGTCACCGCCGTCAGTGCGTCCGGGTCAGAGGTCCGGGACGCCATGTAGTAGGGGGATACGCTCCCATCACGGTGAATGGCCTCCAGCTCATAATAGCTCAGGAACCGGCTGCCGACCTTTTTCTCAATTTTTCCAATTCCACTCAAATCCTACACCCCCATTTTATGTCCATACACTATACCATTATATTTGTGAAAATGCAATCCTTTCCGTATACATGGGCTGCTTTTCGGGAATAATGGGGAGGATTCTATCAAAGGAAAGGAGCTTCCTATGTCCCAATTTCTCACGGACCAGGATATTCGGGCATTGTTTGGAAACGCAGGGGATTTTGTGACTCGGGAGCTGACCTGCCAGGGCTTTACCCTCTATGCCTATGCCATCGATGGGCTGACCTCCGGGGCGGATACCTCAGAATATGTTTTCAAGCCCTTTGCCGACCACCTCACCGGCGAAACCATGCAGCTTCTGTATAATAAAGCACTCCGGGGCGGGATATACAACAGCGTGGCTCAGGAGTGCAGGGATTTGCAGGAGGTGGCGCTAAAGCTGGTCAATGGCTTTTGCGTGGTGCTGTTTCCGGGTTCCGGCGCACTGGCCTTTGAGGTCAAGACCGGGGAAAAACGCAGCCTGTCCGCCCCGGAGGTGGAAAACACCGTAAAAGGCCCGAAGGATGCCTTTACGGAAACCGTCCGCACCAATACCAGCCTGATTCGCCGCCATTTGCGCACACCGTCCCTACGCCTGGATGAGACGAAGGTGGGGCGCAAAAGCCTGACCAATGTGACGGTTGCCTGGCTGGAGGGTGTCACCGCTCCGGATTTGGTGAAGAGGATGAAAGACCGTCTGCATTCCATTGATATTGACGACTTCCTTACCCCTGGTGCGGTGGAGGAATCGGTTACCGGCTCCCGGGCAACGGCCTTCCCATTGCTCCAATATACCGAGCGGGCCGACACCTTCTGTCTGGGGCTTCTGGATGGTCGGGTGGGACTTTTGGTGGATGGTTTGCCCCTGGGCTACCTGGCCCCGGTGGATTTGGGCTGTCTGATGGACAGCCCCGAGGACCTTAGCCGGGACTATCTTACCGCCTCCTGCATCCGTGTCCTCCGCTTTGGAGCCCTGCTGACGAGTTTGCTCCTTCCGGGGTTCTATATTGCCCTAACCGTTTTTCACCAGCAGATGATTCCGCTTCCTCTCCTCCGGGCAATGATTGAAAGCAAACGAAATGTCCCCCTTTCCTCTGCGTGGGAGGTGCTGAGTTTGCTGATTGCCTTTGAGCTGCTCCAGGAAAGCGGAATTCACCTGCCCCAGGCAGTGGGCCAGTCAGTATCCACCGTAGGGGGCATCGTGGTAGGTACGGCGGCGGTGGAGGCGGGCTTCATCTCTCCGGCAGCGTTGATTATTGTCAGCCTGTCGGGAATCTGCGGCTTTGCCCTTCCCAATCGGGATTTGGCAGAGGGAATCCGCATCTGGCGTTTTGGCTTGGCAATCCTGGGGGCATCTGCGGGCCTTTTCGGTGTCACAGCGGGGATGATTGCTTTGTCAATCCATTTGGGCGGCTTAAAAAGCCTGGATGTGCCCTATCTATCGCCATTTCAAACAAATAAAGGCAATGGAATTTTACGCAAGCGGATGCAACATCGCCTTTTCCGAAAGCCTGCAGCGACTCCCAGGAGGCGGCAGATATGAAACGATGGCTCCTTGCAGCGGCCTTGGCGCTGCTGCTATTCATGCTGCCCCATCCGGGAACGGAACTGGGGGAGCTGCACCCGGTTTCGCTTCTTCTTGTGGAATTGGATGGGAGGGAGATCCGCTTGGAAACGGATACCCACATGATTGGCCGGGGAGAAACCCTGGATGCAGCCCTGCGGAATCTGGAATCCACAACGCCGGGGCACCTTTTCCTGGACACTGCGGAAAATCTTGTTCTGCGAAACAGCGCTCTCTTCCTGCTGCCGGAGCTTTCTCAATGCCTGCGTCCTAACGTAGGGGTATGCATAGCAGAGGGGGCGCTTCGGATGGATGAGCTGCCGGTATTTCTCAAAATCCATCCGCCGGGCCTTTCGCTATCCAGAGCCGTGGATGAGAAATCAATTCCAATCCTGTATGAAACGGAGGGAGGGTATCTCCTTGAGAGCGGAAAGAACCTATGACCCCTTCCGCCTATTGGCTTTGTGTATCCCGGCAATGGATGCTGCCGTGGGGAAAAACTGGCTTCCAACGCTGATTTTGGCATTGGCCTCCACCCTGGTATGCACATGGGTCGGTGCAGTTCACATTCCGGATGCCAAATGGCTGCGCAGAATGCAGGCATTGGGGGGCGCATTCCTGTTGAGTGGACTGCTGAGCCGAACCCATGCCTTCTGGCCAGGCAGGGCGGCCGAATACGCTGTGCCGGGGATTCTCCTGCTACTAGCTGCTTACGCCGTGTGGCGGGGAAGCGCAGTCCGTGCTGCCAGCGTACTGCGCTACGGCGTCTATCTGGTTTTTCTTCTGATGGCTATAGCGGGAATCCGGCAGATGAAGCCGGAATTCCTTTTCCCCAAGGCGGAAATGCCGGATATGTCTCTGGCAGCAGCGTTACTGCTCCCACTTTTGGCCAGAAGAAGCAGAAATTGGAAAATTGTTCCCAATGGTTTCTTCCCGGTGGCGGTAGCTCTACTGACGGTAGGGAGCAGCTCTTTGTTTGATTACAGTCGGGGCCTTTCTGCCGGTCACACTATGGAGCGGCTGGAAAGTCTGGTAGCCTGTGCGGTTACCATAGGCTGGTTTGCGGCGTTTTGCTTTGTTTTGGATGGTGTCCGGGTAAAGGAAGAGAGGGAAATGAGCACTTGGCTTGTTGCCATCGTGGCTTATGCCGTTTATATTTCCGGGGCTCGGATTCGACCGGAGGCATTTGTGCTCACAGAGCTCCTCTTCTGGGCGATTCTGCCTGGTATATGGCACCTGAAAGAAAAAATGACAAAAAAGAAAAAAGAGCTTGACAAAAGAGATAACCGGTGGTAATATATCGAAGCTGTCCGCAAGAGCGGCACGGCAGAGCGGTTTAGACACAGAAACTTAAAAGAAAGTTAAAAAAGTTCTTGACAAAAAAGGTTGTATGTGATAAACTGTTGCAAGTTCAC
>UROL01000193.1 GCA_900549495.1 uncultured Eubacteriales bacterium
AGACAGGTCACGCCCTTTGGGCGTGCCAGCTCCCTCAGAGAGGGAGCCGGGAAGGGCTTGTACCATTCATCCAACCGCCCGGAAGCCGGGACGTAAATATGTAATAAAACATTATCTATATACTAAGGAGACTATCAATGATTACTGTCAGCAATTTGGGAATGCAGTTTGGCGGCCAGTGGCTGTTCCAGCATGTGGATTTGCAGTTCCTGCCAGGGAACTGCTATGGCATCATCGGTGCCAACGGTGCGGGCAAGTCCACCTTCCTGCGGATTCTCACCGGGGAGCTGGACTCCACCAACGGCTCTGTCACCATCGACCCCACCAAGCGGGTGTCCGTCCTGAAGCAGAACCAGAACGCCTACGACGAATATACCGTCATGGACACCGTTATCATGGGCAACCAGCACCTGTATGACGTGATGAAGGAGAAGGACGCCATCTACGAAAAGCCCGACTTCTCGGACGAGGACGGTCTGCGGGCTGCCGACCTGGAAGCGGAATTTGCAGAGCTGGGGGGCTGGGAAGCGGAGAGCGATGCCTCCCGGCTGCTCCAGGGTCTTGGCATCGGCACCGAGCTGCACTATGACCAGATGGGCAGTGTAGACCCCCGGCTGAAGGTGAAGGTTCTGCTGGCCCAGGCTCTGTTCGGTAACCCGGACATCGTCATGCTGGACGAGCCCACCAACAACCTGGACATCGAAGCCATCAACTGGCTGGAGGATTTCCTGCTGGACTTCCCTGGCATGGTGATTGCCGTCAGCCACGACCGCCACTTCCTGAATACCGTGTGTACCCACACCGTGGACATTGACTACGGCAAGATTAAGATGTACGTGGGCAACTACGACTTCTGGTACGAGTCCAGCCAGATGGTGCAGGCCATGCTGCGGAACAAGAATAAGAAGAACCAGGAGAAGATTGAGGAATTGCAGCTGTTCATTCAGCGCTTCTCCGCCAACAAGTCCAAGGCCAAGCAGGCAACCGCCCGCCGGAAGCTGCTGGACAAGCTGACGGTGGAGGAAATGCCCTGCTCCACCCGGCGCTATCCCTTCGTGGGCTTCCAAGCCGAGCGGGAGCTGGGCAAGGACGTGCTGACGGTGAAGGACGTGTCCGTTACCGTGGACGGCGTGAAGCTGCTGGACAATGTCTACTTCTCTGTAAACCGCACGGATAAGATTGCCTTCGTAGGCGAAAACGAGCTGGCCCAGACCGCCCTGTTCAAAATTCTCATGGGTGAGCTGGAGCCGGACCAGGGCAGCGTCAAGTGGGGCGTGTCCACCATTCGCTCCTACCTGCCCAAGGACAACAGCGAGTATTTTGACGGCAACGACATGGAGCTGGTGGACTGGCTGCGCCAGTATTCCGCCAAGAAGGACGATGTATACCTCCGGGGCTTCCTGGGCCGGATGCTATTCTCCAACGAGGATGTGTTCAAGCCGGTGAATGTGCTCTCCGGCGGCGAGAAGGTGCGCTGTATGCTCAGCAAAATGATGCTCTCCGGCGCCAATGTGGTGCTGCTGGACCAGCCCACCAACCATCTGGACATGGAGTCCATCCAGGCCGTGAACAAGGGCCTGGAGGCCTTCCCCGGGGTGGTGCTGCTGGCCTCCCACGACCACGAAATGCTGACCTCCACCTGTAACCGGGTGATTGCCTTCCAGCCCGACGGCACCATTGTGGACAAATACGGCACCTACGACGACTATCTGGAATGGATGGCCCAGCGCAAGGCCGCCGAAAACAGCTAACCGCTGATACAGCCCTATCCAAAATCCCCCCACGGAGAAAGGAACATCCCCCATGAGAACAACGAGCCAATGGAACCTGGACTGGGCGTTTTACGCAGACCCCCAGTGCCGGGAGACCCTGCCCGCCGGTGCGCTGCCCTGGCAGCCGGTGACCCTGCCCCATGACTGGCAAATCTGGCATGTGAAGGAGCTGTACCAGGACGGTACCGGCTGGTACCGCAAGGTGTTCTCCTACACCCCCGGGCAGCGCTTCTGCCTGTACTTCGAGGGTGTATATATGGACTCTGCGATTTTCGTCAACGGCCAGCCGGTGATGGAATGGAAGTATGGCTACTCCTCCTTCCAGGCGGATCTGACGGATTTCCTGCGCCCCGGAGAAAATACCCTGCTGGTGCGCTGCCTGCTCCGCCACCCCAACTCCCGGTGGTATTCCGGGGCGGGCATCTACCGGAATGTGTGGTGCATCCGCTATGACGATACCCACCTGGTCACCGACGGCCTGTATATCTCCCCCCGGGAGCTGGCCCCGGGCCGGTGGCAGGTGACGGTGTCCGCCGAGGCGGCCCAGGCTCTCCCCGGCGACTGTGTGGAATATACCCTGCTGACCCGGGACGGAGAGCCGGTGGTCAGCGTTACCGCCCCCTGGGATGCGGAAATCTCCTTCCCGGTGGAAAATCCCACCCTCTGGGATGTGGCAGCCCCCTATTTCTATCACCTCACCGCCCGGCTCCTCCGGGATGGGACGGCCCTGGACGAAATCACCCAGCGCTGCGGCTTCCGCACCGTGGAGGTCTCCCCGGATATGGGGCTGCGGCTGAACCACCGGCCCCTGGTGCTCCACGGCGTATGCCTGCACCACGACCTGGGCTGCCTGGGCGCCGCCTTCAACCGGGCTGCCGCCAAGCGTCAGCTGGAAATCATGCAGGACATGGGTGTAAACGCCCTGCGCACCACCCACAATATGCCCGCCCCCCAGGTAATGGATTTGGCCGACGAGCTGGGCATTGTGGTGGTGGACGAGGCCTTTGATATGTGGCTGCACGGCAAAACCCCCTATGACTACGCCCGGTTCTTCCCCCAGTGGTACCAAAAGGATGTGGCCAGCTGGGTGCGCCGGGACCGGAATCACCCCTGCCTGCTGATGTGGAGCATTGGCAACGAAATCCACGACACCCACCAGGATGCCCAGGAGGGCTACGCCACCACCCAGGCCCTGTGCCGGGAGATAGCCCTCCACGACCCCCGGAAAAACGGCCTGGTTACCTTCGGCTCCAACTACATGGCCTGGGAAAACACCCAGCGCTGCGCCCCGCTGCTGGACGTTGTGGGCTATAACTACGGCGAAAGCCTATATGACCAGCACCACCAGAAATACCCGGACTGGGTAATCTACGGCAGCGAAACCTCCTCCATCGTGCAAAGCCGGGGCATCTATCACTTTCCCCTGTCCCAGCCCCTGCTGGCGGACGACGACCTGCAATGCTCCAGTCTGGGCAACAGCCGCACCTGCTGGAGCGCCAGGAGCCACCAGGCCTGCATTGCCTCCGACGAGCTGTACCCCTATCACCTGGGCCAGTTCCTGTGGAGCGGCATTGACTACATCGGCGAGCCCACCCCCTACCACACCAAGAACAGCTACTTCGGCCTGGTGGACACCGCCGGATTCCCCAAGGACTATTTCTACGCCTACCAGGCGGGCTGGCACTCCTGGAAGGACAAGCCGGTGCTGCACCTGCTGCCCTACTGGGACTTCAACCCCGGCCAGAAAATCGATATCAGCATTCTCTCCAACCTGCCCCAGGTAGAGCTGGTGGTAAACGGCCAAAGTCAGGGCCGGGTTTCCCTCCGGGGAGGCTCCGACATTCGGGCCAGTTGGCAGGTGCCCTACGCCCCGGGCTATATCGAGGCCATCGGCTACGATGACCAGGGCCGGGAGCTTGCCCGGGACCGGCAGGATTCCTTCGGCGACACCGCCGCCCTGCGGATTACCGCCGACCGCACCGTGGTGGACAACAGCGGCACCGACCTGGTGTTCTGCACCATCACCGCCGTGGACAGCCAGGGCCACCCCGTCCGCAATGCCGTGGATGCCGTGGGGGTCAGCACCCAGGGCCCCCTGGAGCTGGTGGGCCTGGACAACGGCAACAGTGCGGACATGGACGAATACAAAACCGACTGCCGTCAGCTCTTCTCCGGAATGCTCCTGGCCGTAGTCGCCGGTTCCGGGCAGCCGGGGGTGGGCACCATTCAGG
>UROL01000194.1 GCA_900549495.1 uncultured Eubacteriales bacterium
GGGGCGCTGGGCAGCTGGGGATTCAGCAGGCCCTGCTCATCCAGCACATAGAACAGCCGGGTCAGGCCGATGGAGATGCCCACGCCGGGCAGGCTCTTTTCGATGTAATAGCCCGCCAGATTGTCGTAGCGGCCGCCGGAGCAGACGGAGCCAATCTCCGGGTGGTCCAGCAGGGTGGTCTCGTACACCGTGCCGGTGTAGTAGTCCAGGCCCCGGGCAATGGTCAGGTCAACGGCGAAATTCTCCTCCGGCACGCCGAAGGCGGAGAGGTTGGCGGTGACGGCCTTCAGCTCCGTCAGGCCCTGGTCCAGCTTCTCGTTCCGCCCGGCGTAGCCCTCCAGGGCGGCAATCACCTGGGCGTTGGTGCCCCGGATGGCAATAAAGGCGAGAATTTCCTCTGCCTGCTCCTGGGTCAGGCCGCAGTCCTCCATGAGGATGGCCTTTACCTTGTCGGCGCCGATTTTGTCCAGCTTGTCCACGGTACGCATAATGTCCCCGGACTGGCTGCTCAGGCCCAGCATATCATAGAAGCCGTTGAGAATCTTCCGGTTGTTCACCCGAATCTGGAACCGGCTCAGGCCGAAGCCCCGGAATACCTTGTAGATAATGGCGGGAATTTCCGCCTCGTTGAGAATGTCCAGCTTGCCGTCGCCGATGATGTCGATGTCCGCCTGGTAGAACTCCCGGAACCGGCCCCGCTGGGCCCGCTCCCCCCGGTAGACCTTGCTAATCTGGAAGCGGCGGAAGGGGAAGGCCAGCTCGCTGTAGTGCAGGGCCACATATTTGGCCAGAGGCACCGTCAAGTCGAACCGCAGGGCCAGATCGCTGTCACCCTTCTGGAAGCGGTAAATCTGCTTCTCGGTTTCGCCGCCGCCCTTGGCCAGGAGAATCTGGGCATCCTCAATGGCAGGGGTATCCAGGGGGGCGAAGCCATAGGAGGCGTAGGTGCGGCGGAGAATTTCCAGCATAGTCTCAAACTGAAGCTGCTTGCCGGGCAGCAGCTCCATAAAGCCGGACAGGGTCCGGGGCTTGATAATTTCCATAGCGATTTCCTTTCATAAGAAAATCCGCCCGCCGGGAGGGGTGGGCGGAATGTGATTTCTGGGGTTAAAAAATCAGAAGCGGGTTTTGGTGTGCAGCATTTCCCGCCAGTCCAGGTCGCCCCGCTGCAGGCCCATGATGAACATCTCGGCGCTGGCCAGGTTGGTGGCAATGGGGACATTGTGCTTGTCGCAGTGGCGGATGGTTTCAATCATCTGGCTGTCGTCCCAGGGGTCGGTGGTGTTGGGGTCGGTAAACAGCAGCACCAAATCAATCTCGTTGTAGGCAATGCGGGCATTGATCTGCTGGTGGCCGCCCTGCTTGTGGGAAAGCAGCAAGGTAATGGGCAGGCCGGTATTGTCGGCAATCAGGCGCCCGGTGGTGGCGGTGGCGAAGAGATTGTGCTTCATCAGCACGCTCTTATAGGCGGTGCAGAACTGAACCATCAATTCCTTCTTTTTGTCGTGTGCCAGGAAAGCGATATTCACAGCAGTCACTCCTTTATTTCTATCCGCTCCCGGCGGGGCCGGGGCAATTAAATTCAGCGCCAGGGAATGGGCCTATGGAAGCCCTGAAGCCTTGCGGCAATCCGGCGGAAATCCTGGGCCGCTTCGCACCGGCTGGCATATTTCAGCAGGGGCAGGCCAAAGGCGGCGGCCAGGGTCACATGGGGGTCTTCCATCACAATGCCCGCCAGGGGCAGACCGGCGGTGTCCATCACGTCGTCGATGGTCATCCGGACGGCGCAGAGCATACTCTTATCCACCCGATTGACAATCAGCCGGATGTTCTGCTTCCCGGCCAGCTCCAGCAGCTCCCCCACCCTGGCGGCATCCCGCACGGCGGCGGGGCCGGGGCCGGTGACCAGCAGGAATCTGTCCGCTGCGGCGCAGACCAGCCGGAATCCGGCGTCTACCCCGGCAGGGGCGTCCAGGAAGATATAGTCGAACTGCTCCCGGGCCTGACGGAACAGGGCAATGAAGGAATCGGTATCGATTTCCTCCGGGCTGCGGTTCATGGGGGCGGTGAGGAAATACAGCGTGGGATACAGCCGGTGGCTGGGGGCATTTTTCAGCTCGTAGCCGAATTCGGCCACGTCCAGAAAGGACAGGCTCCCGCTGTCGGACATTCCCAGGGAAATGTCCAGATTCCGCAGGCCCACGTCGCAGTCTACGCACAGCACCCGCTTCCCGCTTTCGGCCAGGGCAGCGGCAATTCCGGCGCAGACGGAGGTCTTCCCGGTGCCGCCCTTGCCGGAAACCACGGCAATCAGCTCGCCCAATTCCATCGCGCCTCCCCATAGTTTTCTCCATTATAAAGCAATAACGCACAAAAAGCAATAGTGAAATCATACTTTCCAAAAGATTTTTCATCATTTTGCACGAAATCCTCCGGGAAATTGCAAAAAACACCAGCCTATCCGCTTTTTTCCACAAAAAAGAAGCCGCCGGGCAAAAAGGGGTTGCACCGCCGGGGAAACTGAGCTATAATTTATGTGTAAAAAGATGGGCGAAAGCCCTTAGATAATGGAGGATGATTCCCATGTTCAATAAAATGATTGAGACCCTGAGAGCCAATCCCCGCCGGATTGTCTTCACCGAGGGCACCGACGCCCGGATTCTGGAGGCTACCTCCCGCCTGGTAGAGGGCGGCTTCCTGACCCCTGTGCTGGTGGGCAATGTGGAGGCCGTGAAGGCCGCTGCTGCCAAGGGCGGCTTTAACATCGAAGGCGTTGAGATTCTCGACCCCGCCACCTACCAGGGCATGGACGAGATGGTGCAGACCATGGTGGCTCTGCGTAAGGGCAAGATGAGCGCCGACGAGTGCCGGGCCGCCCTGAGCAAGGGCAACTACTTCGGCACCATGCTGGTCAAGCAGGGCAAGGTAGACTGCCTGCTGGGCGGCGCTACCTACTCCACCGCCGATACCGTCCGGCCCGCATTGCAGCTGGTGAAGACCAAGCCCGGCGCACATCTGGTTTCCTCCTGCTTCATCATGGTTCGGGGCGAAGAGAAGCTGGCCATGGGCGACTGCGCCATCAACATCAGCTATGAGGACTCCGTGGACAAAGAGGGCAATGTGACCCTGCCCGCCGCCCAGAAGCTGGCCGAGGTGGCCATTGAGACCGCCAAGACCGCCCAGGTCTTCGGCATCGAGCCCAAGGTTGCCATGCTGAGCTTCTCCACCAACGGCTCCGGCAAGGGCGGCACCGTAAAGCTGAGCCACGACGCCACTGCCATTGCCAAGGAAATGGCCCCCCAGCTGGCCATCGACGGTGAGATGCAGTTCGACGCCGCCGTTGCTCCCGAAGTGGGTCAGCTGAAGTTCCCCGGCTCCAAGGTGGCCGGCTACGCCAACACCTTCATCTTCCCCTGCATCGAGGCCGGCAACATCGGCTATAAGATTGCCCAGCGCCTGGGCGGCTTCGAGGGCTACGGCCCCATCCTGCAGGGCCTGGCCGCTCCCATCAACGACCTGTCCCGCGGCTGCAACGCCGACGAGGTCTACAAGATGGCCATCATCACGGCTGGCATGGCCTGATCGGACAAGTCTTACATATACCGGTGGCTCCCTTGTGTTAAGGGAGCTGTCACCGAAGGTGACTGAGGGATTGCTGTCGCAGATTTGTGACTTCCCTATGTCTCCGACGGCCATATCTTTTCCCGTGCGTGGGAAAAGATATGGAAGAAAAGGACGCTGATTACTCAAAAACCGCCATCACGTATCTGCTCAATGGACAGACACACTTTTACGCCGTCCCTTTTGCCGATCGATGAATGACTGCCGAAAGAGCACGCCATTGTTGGTGATGGCTGAATCGGGTTGGCGAAATATGCTACGTGCGCCTGCGGGCGCGGGTTTGTTAAGGTACTGTCTCTTATACACATCTCCGAGCCCACGAGACCGAGGCTGATCTCGTA
>UROL01000195.1 GCA_900549495.1 uncultured Eubacteriales bacterium
ATGTGTATAAGAGACAGGTCCACGGTGTGCCCCAATTCCTGGCCCCCTCCCAGTATGAGGAGGACTGCCTGTACCTGAATATCTGGACCCCCGCCCGGAGTGCGGAGGATAAGCTGCCGGTATTTCTGTGGATTCACGGCGGCGGCATGGTGGCCGGCTCCGGCTGCGAGGTGGTCTGCGACGGCACCGGTCTGGCCGGGCGGAAGGATATGGTGGTGGTGACCATCAACTACCGGCTGGGCTTCTTCGGCTTTTTCGCCCACCCGGAGCTCACCGCCGAGGCTGGGGGCACCTCCGGCAACTACGCCCTGTTTGACATGCGAATGGCCTGCCAGTGGGTGAAGGAGAACATTGCCCAGTTCGGCGGCGACCCCCAGCGGATTACCGTAGCCGGTCAGTCCGGCGGCGCAGCGGGCACCGGTGCCCTCCACGCCTCCCCCCTGATGAAGGGCCTGGTGCAGCGGGTCTCCATTGAAAGCGGCCCTATTTACTGGGGCTTCATGCAGCCCCAGGGCCGGGAGCTTATGGAGCGCCGGGGTGTGGAATTTATGGAGCACATCGGCTGCGGCAGCATCCGGGAGCTGCGGCAGCGGGATGCCTGGGAGCTGTTTGATGCCTACACCGCCTTTGTAGGCGAGGGGGGCCTGGAGGCCGGGTTCGGCTTCTGCGTAGACGGCCTGTTCCTGCCAAAACGGTATTCCCAGATTATGGATGCCGGGGAATTCAACGACTTCGATGTGCTTATCGGCTCCTGCGCCCAGGAGTTCCCTTGTGTGGATCCCTCCCGGTTCACCGTGGAGGAATATATGGCCTATCTGGAAGAGGCCTTCCCGGACAACTATGAGAATATGAAAAAGTGGTACCCCGCCGAAAACGGCGTCCAGGCCGCCAAGCAGGCCAGCACCATTGCCTCGGACATTATGCTTATGGGCTCGGTGAAGCTGGCGGAGCTCTGCACCAAATTTGGGAACAAAGCCTATGTGTGGCTGATGACCAAGGAGAACGAAACCCAGCGGGGCCACGATGCCGGAAGCCCCCACTGCGCCGAGATGCCCTATGTCTTTGGCCGGGTGGACAAGGGGGAGCGCAATCCCTTCTTCGACTACCACTGGGTGGGAGCGGACTATGATTTCATGGAATTGATTCAGGGCTACTGGTACAGCTTCTGCGCCACCGGCGACCCCAATGGGGAGGGGCGCCCTCAGTGGCGGCCTTATACCCAGGAATTTGATATCTGCCAGCTGGGCAACGATACACATATGGTTGACAAAAGCCAGATGGAGAAATATCATTATTACTATGACAAGCTGACCCGGTGCGGCTATACGGTTCGCCTGTTTGGGCTGCCCCGGTTTACAGCGGAGAAATGAATACCGAAAGGATGATGCAGCCTATGCATACACGCACCATCGCCCAGCTGGCTCAGGCTATGGAGGGCTGGGCTCCTCCGGCGGTTCCTGGGGACATTCCCCATGGAGATATGCCCGGTGACCGGGTGGAGATTGGCCCGGGACATATCGACAAGGCCAATACCATCTTCCCCCTGCTGGTGCCCCTGGCGGCTGCGGCAGCCCGGGAGAGCGGCAAGGCGGTGATTGCCGTCTGCGGCGGCTCCGGGGTGGGCAAAAGCGAGACGGCCTCCCTGCTGAGCCATTATTTCCGGCAGGCCGGGGTGAACGCCTATACCCTGTCCGGGGACAACTACCCCCGGCGGATTCCCATGTACAATGATGCCGAGCGGGCCCGGGTCTTCCGGGTGGGGGGCCTGCGGGGTATGCTGGAGGCAGGGGTCTACTCCCGGAACGCCGCCACCACCCTGGCAGAGCTCTGGGCGGCGGAAACCGACGCCGACCCTGCCGCTGCTGCCCACACCCCCTGGCTTTCCGTCTACCAGCAGGCAGGCCGGAAGGCTCTGGCGGCCTACCTGGGCACCGATGCCGAGCAGGACTACGGCGAGCTCTCCGCTGTCCTCCGCCAGTTCAAGGCCGGGCAGGACACCATCTGGCTCAAGCGCATGGGCCGCACCGAGGACCAGCGCTGGTATGAGGCGGTGGATTTCTCCCAGACCCCGGTGCTGATTATTGAATGGACCCACGGCAACAGCGACTATTTGCAGGGGGTGGATATCCCTGTGCTGCTCAACTCCACCCCGGAGGAGACCCGGGCCCACCGCCGGGCCAGAGCCAGGGACGGAAAAACCGACTCCGCCTTCACCACCATGGTGCTGGAAATCGAGCAGCAGGAGCTGGATGCCTGCGCCCACAAGGCCAAAATCATCATCGCCAAAAGCGGCGAATTGCTCAGCTACCAGCAGTATCGGCAGCTGATGGAGCAGGGGGTGTGACCATGGCCGGAAACACCTATGGGCCCATGCTCAACGCCTATCCCGACAGCATCGGCAGCAATCTCTCCGCCGCCGCCCAGCTGCTGGAGCGGCAGGAGCTACAGGGGGCCTTCTCCTCCTTCTACATTCTGCCCAGCCTGTACCACTCCGACCTGGACCGGGGCTTCTGCGTGGTGGACTACGACCTGAACCAGGCTCTGGCCACCCGGCAGGATTTGCAGCGGCTGAAGGCTCTGGGCATCGACCTGAAGCTGGACTTCGTGCTGAACCACGCCTCGGTGATGTCCCCCCAGTTCCAGGACCTGCTGGCAAAGGGGGAAAAATCCGACTACCGGGATTTCTTCATCGACTGGAACCGGTTCTGGGAGGGCTGCGGCCAGATGACCCCGGAGGGCTATATCCAGCCGGAGCCCCAATATCTGGAAAAAATGTTCTTCCGCAAGCCCGGGCTGCCTATCCTCATGGTGCAGTTCCCCGATGGCCGGGAGGTGCCCTACTGGAATACCTTCTATCAGAAGGTGTGGCAGGAGAATGGCCAGCGGAAATACCTGGGCCAGATGGATTTGAATATCCAGTCCCCCAAGGTCTGGGAATTCTACGACGAAACCCTGAAAAAGCTGGCCTCCTACGGGGCCAGGATTGTCCGGCTGGATGCCTTCGCCTACGCCCCCAAGGCCCCGGGAAAGCGGAACTTTATGAACGACCCGGAGACCTGGCAGGTGCTGGAGCGGGTGCACTCCCTGGCAGAGCAGTACGGCCTGACCCTGCTGCCGGAAATCCACGCCAGCTACGGCGAGGGGGTATACCGGGTGATTGCCCAAAAGGGCTACACCACCTATGATTTCTTCCTCCCCGGGCTGATTATCGACGCCATGGAGCACCGGACAGGCGAATATCTGGCCCGGTGGGCCAGGGAGCTGGTGGCGGAGAAAATTTCCACCGTAAATATGCTGGGCTGCCACGATGGCATCCCCATGCTGGACCTGAAGGGCCTGCTGTCCGACCAGCAGATTCAGGGGCTGATTGATACCCTGGTGGCCCGGGGCGGCTTTGTGAAAAACCTCCATGGGGCAAAGAATATGTACTACCAGGTCAACGCCACCTACTACAGCGCCCTGGGCGAGGACGACCGGCGGATGCTTCTGGCCCGGGCCATTCAGCTCTTCATGCCCGGCAAGCCCCAGGTGTGGTATCTGGATTTGTTCGCCGGGAAGAACGACTACGCCGCCATGGAGCGGGCAGGGAAGGACGGCCACAAGGAAATCAACCGCTCCAACCTCACCGCCGCCGACGTAGAGGCCGGACTGGCCAGGGAAGTGGTGCAGCGGCAGCTGGCGCTGCTGCGGGTACGCAACACCTTCGACGTGTTCTCCCCCCAAGCAGAAATCACTGCCCAGGCCCAGGGCACAACCCTGACCCTGTGCTGGCGCACAGGGGCCTCCACCGCCCGGCTTGCCGCCGATTTTGCCGACACCAGCTTCCAGATTGAAATCACCGATTCCCAAACCGGCGCTCTCCAATACCGGTTCCAGCAGGGCTAAGCCAATATGGCTCGTTGAGTAGCAACTGTCTCTTATACACATCTCCGAGCCCACGAGACC
>UROL01000196.1 GCA_900549495.1 uncultured Eubacteriales bacterium
GCTCTATGTCATTACCACCGTCAGCCCCGGCTCCAAGCAGACCTTCTACAATATCCCCCTGGTGCTGGGCAACGAGTCCGTCCTTGCCGAGCGGGGACTGATGATTACCTACCAGTCCGCCGGTGCAATAAACCTGGAGCTCTCCGGCAACCGCACCGACCTGGCCAAGGTCAATACCGGCAATATCACGGTAAAGGCCGACCTGTCCAATATCTATGAGCCGGGGAACCAAATCTCCGTGGGCTACTCCATCTCCTATCCCGGCAACGTGGCCAGCAACGCCTTCGTGGTGGAGTCCAGAAGTCCCGCCCGCATTCTGCTGAATGTGGAGCGGCGTGTGTCCAAATCCATTCCGGTAGAGGTCAAATGGGTGGGCTCCGTGCCCGACGGCTTCATCGCCGACCGGGACAATATGCTGCTGGAATACCCCACCATCCAGATCTCCGGCCCCCAGTCCGTCACCGACCAGATTGAAAAGGCCATTGTGGAGGTGGATTTGACGGATCAGCGGGAGTCCATCAGTTGGGACTGCCAGTATAGCCTGTGCAACGCCCAGGATGAGCCGGTGGATGCCGGGCTTATCACCACCAATGCCGACCAGATTCACCTGGAGGTTCGCATCCAGCGGGTTAAGGATATTACCCTGACCTATCACCTGGTAGAGGGCGGCGGTGCCACGGCGGCCAATGTGGACATTACCCTGAGCACCGACAAGATTCGGGTCTCCGGCAGCGAAGCCGCCCTGGATTTGATGGGCGACCAGCTGGTGGTGGGCACCATCGACCTGGCCGAGGTCACCACAGACATGAATAAGACCTTCTCCATCCCCCTGGAAGAGGGCATTACCAACCTCACCGGCATCTCCGAGGTCACGGCCACCATCACCCTGAAGGGTCTGGCCACCAAGGACTTCCTGATTCGCAAAATCAGCGTGGTCAATGTCCCCGAGGGCCTGGAGGTGGAGCTGATTACCCAGGAGCTGAACCTGCAGGTGCGAGGCCCCGGAAGCCAGATTTCCAAGCTCACCGCCGAGGATGTGATGGTGGTGGTGGACTTCACCGGAGCCGAAATCGGAACCGCCACCTTCCCGGTGCGGGCCGTGTTTACCGACGGCTTCCGGGATGTAGGGGTGCTGAAATCCGAAAGCGTCTCCGCCAGCGTGATGGAGGCGGGCACCCTCACCACCCCCCAGTCCGAGGAGGAGAATGGGGCCACAGCCGCCGCAAATTGAGAAAAACGGAATTGCATCCGTAAAAAGGGAGAATCACCATGGTGAAAAGTATGACCGGCTATGGCCGTGCCGTGGAGACGGTGAACGGAAGAGAGTTCACCGTAGAAATCCGCAGCGTCAACAATCGCTATCTGGACTGCACCGTCAAGCTGCCCCGGGCCCTGTCCTTTGCTGAGGACACGGTGAAGCAGGCAGTGAAGACATCCATTTCCCGGGGTAAGGTGGACGTGTTCGTCTCCCAGCGCTCCGAGGGAATGCCCGAGGTCACCGTCAGCCTGAACCGGGATGTGGCGGCAGCCTATATCCGGGCCATGGGCCAGATGGCAGAGGAATTCCAAATCCGGGAGGATATCTCGGTGGCCCTGGTCTCCCAGATGAGCGATGTGTTCACCGTGGACAGGCCCCAGGTAGACGAGGAGCAGCTGCTGGCCGACCTGATGCAGGTGGTGGGCCACGCCCTGGAGGGCTACGATGCCATGCGCAGCAGAGAGGGAGAGGCTTTGAAGGCCGACCTCACCGGCCGGGGCAACACCATCCGCAGCCTGGTAAGCCAGGTGGAGGAGGGCAATCCCCAGACCGTAGCGGACTACCGCACCCGGCTCTACCAAAAGCTCCAGGAGGTGCTGGCCAATACCGCCATTGACGAAAGCCGCATCCTGACCGAGGCTGCCATCTTTGCCGATAAGGTGGCGGTGGACGAGGAAACCGTCCGCCTACGCAGCCATTTGGAGCAGATGGATTCCATGCTGGCCACCGGCGGCCCCATAGGCCGGAAGCTGGATTTCCTCCTACAGGAGATGAACCGGGAGGCCAACACCATCGGCTCCAAGTGTACCGACCTGCGTTTGGCCCGGGTGGTGGTGGACATCAAGGCTGAGCTGGAAAAAATCCGGGAGCAGACCCAGAACATCGAGTAAGCTGCCCTATTGGGACTTGGAGGAGGCGTTTTATGAAGCTGGTAAATATCGGCTTTGGCAGCCTGGTATCCGCCGGGCGCATCCTGGCCGTGGTGGACCCGGACTCGGCACCCATCAAGCGGGTTATGCAGGAGGCCCGGGACCGGGGAATGCTCATCGATGCCTCCTATGGCCGCAAAACCCGGGCGGTGCTTCTGATGGACACCGACCATGTGATTCTGTCGGCGCTGACCACCCAGGCGGTGGGGGAGCGCTGGCAGGGGAAAATGAGCGAACAGACAGAGGAGAGCGAACAATGAGCAAGGGTAAACTGATTGTCATTTCCGGCCCCTCCGGGGTGGGCAAGGGCACTGCCCTGGGCATCGCCATGGAGCAAAAGCCGGAGCTGACCTTCTCCGTTTCCGCCACCACCCGCCAGCCACGGCCCGGCGAGGTGGAGGGAAAGAGCTATTATTTCGTCACCCCGGAAAGATTCCGGGAGATGATTGCCCGGGATGAATTCCTGGAATACGACGAGCACAACAAGACCTTCTACGGTACCCCCCGGGCCCAGATAGAGCAGAAGCGGCAGCACGGCCCCGTCCTCCTGGACATTGACCCTATGGGCGCCAAAAAGGTGAAGGAAAAGGTGCCGGACGTGATTCTGATTTTTATCATGCCCCCCTCTGTAGAGGAGCTGGAGCGCCGCCTGCGGGGCCGGGGAGACACCTCGGAGGAGCAGATTCAAATTCGCCTGAACCGGGCCAAGTGGGAAATGGAGCAGCGGGCCTGGTATGACTATGTGCTGGTCAACCGGGAACCCAACCAGTGTGCCCGGGAAATTCTGGACATCATCGGATAAAAAGACAATTCCTTCCGCTTTTCGGGAAGAATCAATACATCAATTCATTTTGGAGGCTAAAATATGCTGTATCCCCCTGTTGCAGACCTGTTGGAAAATGTGGAGAGCCGGTATCTGCTGGTGAACCTGGTGGCCCATCGTGCCCGCCAGATTGCCGCCGAGGCCGAGGTGTACCAGGAAGACCTGCCCGAGAAGCCGGTTACCCTGGCCATTGAGGAGGTAGCCGAGGGCAAGCTCACCGGCTATGTGAAGGACGAATATAAGAACTGATAGGGTTGGTGCACAGAGCACTGGATTGGTTGGCCGGGGCATTTTTTGCCTTCCGGCCATCCGCTGATTTTATTCGGAGGGCTTATGATCGGAAAAATTGCTGTTTCTGCGGCGGTTTTCGCCATTGACAAGCCCTATTCCTATCGAATTCCGGCAGATATGGCGCTTCTGCCCGGCCACCGGGTGCAAATCCCCTTTGGCCGGGGGAACAAAATGGCCGAGGGCATCGTCCTGTCCGTAGAGACCGGGGACGAAACCAAGCTCAAGGCCGTGGCCCGGCTTCTGGACGATGCGCCCATGCTCACCCCCCATCAGCTGCATCTGGCCTCCTTTCTCCGGGAGCGGTATTTCTGCACCTTTTATGATGCCGTTCGGGCCATGCTCCCGGCGGGGGCTTGGTTCCATACCAAGGTCAGCTTTTCCCTCACCGGGGACGAAGGCTGGCGCACTGCCACCGTCCGCAAGGAGGGGGCACTGGCCGTGCTTCGGCTGCTGGAAAGCCTGGGGGGCCAGGCGGAGGAGCAGACCCTCCACGCCGCCGTTGCCCAGGAGGAAACTTTTGCCGCCGCCCTGGAATATCTGCTGCGAAAAAAGTGGATTGCCACCCAGCAG
>UROL01000197.1 GCA_900549495.1 uncultured Eubacteriales bacterium
TTCATGGGGGTGCGGATTTCGTGGGACATCCGGGCCAGGAAGTCGGATTTTGCCCGGGCAGATTCATCGTGGCGCTGCCGGTTCATCCGGTTTTGAATCACCGTGGCCAGCTCCAGCAGCAGACTGCGGGTGCCCTCCTGCTCCAGAACCTGGCCGGAAAGGCCGAAGAGCATTACGCTGCCGCTGTAGCGCCCGTTGTCGGACATGGGGATTGCCACTCCGGTGAGGCCGCTGCCCATGAGGATGTTCCGGGCCAGGGGCAGCTGCTCCAGGGTGCGGATGGTACCCGACTGGGCCAGAGCATTCAGCCGGGCAAATTGCTGCTGGGTGCCATGGAAGACGCTCTTGCCCTTCAGGGCGGGAATGGGCTTCCACACATAGGCCAGAGAACCGGAGAGGAATTCCTCCTGGAAATCGGTGATGGCCAGATTTTCAATGTCAAAGCGCTGCACCAGCAGCCGTGCCAGCAAATCCGAGACAATTTCCAGATTGTCGCACCGGTCGTATAGGTTCATGACCAGGGGGGCCAGCCCCAGAAGGCCGGAATAGCCCTGGGAGATAATGGGGCCGAAGGGCTTGAGGGCGGGGGCATCCTGCCGGCTCCCGTCCCACTCTGCCAGGAAGCTGTCCTGCTTATTGGCCTGCTCCAAGGCGGACTGGGCCTGGGCCAGCAGTGACTCCATGGCGGTACGCTGACTGACCTGCACCATGCCCACCTGGAATTCCAGAGTCAGGGCGGATTGGCGCACCAGCTCACTGTAGTCCTGGCGCAGAATGTCCAGCAGCCATTTGCATCGCTCCGGGGTACTGCCCGGAGCCCAGATGATAAATTCGTCAGAGCCCGCCCGGGCCAGAATCGCCTTGGCCCAAAGGGCGTGGCAGCGGCTTATCAGCAGCTGGGAGAATTCCGACAGCAGCACGTCGCCGAAGGTGAGGCCGAAGCGCTGGGTCATGGCAGTGAACCGCTCCAGGTCGATGAGCATCAGCACCCCCTGGGGCTGCTCCTGCCGGGCCTTTTCCATGGCCTCCAGCCCACATTTCAGGTGCACCAGCCCGGTGACGGGGTCCAGGTTCTGCTTGCGCTCCTGCTCCAGCTCCTGCTGCTTCTGCTCCTGAATGTCCCGCAGATATCCCACGGTGCACCGGTAGCGGTCCACGGTGTCGTAGATGGTTTTGCTGTTCAGGGCATACCACCGGGCCTCCGTCTGCCCGGGAAGGCGCAGCTGCACCTGGGCGCTGAAGCTGCCGGTGCTGGAGTGGGTCATGTCCACCAGGGCGGCCATTCCCTCCTGGGAGAAGCCGGGCATCAGTTGGCTGCGGAAGGCAGACATATGCCACACGCCGTCCAGCCCGGGACTGTTGACAATCTCGATGGTCTGCTTCCCCTCCCGGTAGGTGAAGAAGATATCGCTGGAGCTTTCCATGGCAATGCGGTATCGCTCCTTTTCCTCCTTCAGCTGGTTTTCCGTGAGGATTTCGTTGTCCGTCAGGGTTTCAATAACATGGTGCAGCTCGTCAATTTCCGTAATGGCAGAGGGCGGGAAATTTTTCAGCCCCGCTGCCCCCCCGCGGACGCTGTCCATCAGCTTGTAAACCGGCTTGGAGACCAGACGTATCACCAGGGTCATTGCCACCAGCCCCACAACGGCGCCAATGAGAATGTTGCCCAGGATGCTCCGGTAGAGCTGGTCACCCAGGCCGAAGATGTTGCTCTCCGGTACAAAGCCGCAGAGAACCCAGTCCTTATTGGCATAGGGAACGTTGCTGGGATAGAGCTTCAGGGGGGTTACCACGGCGTAAATTTCCTGATGGCCGATTTTGGCCCCCTGAACCTTTTGCAGGGCGCTGTACTTGGTCTGCTCCAGGGTGAAGTTGCCTTCCTCGTCCCCGGCAGCCTCGCTGAGGGCGCCGGTGGAGAAGAGAATGTGATAGCTTCCGTCCCCGGTATCCAGGGCCACGGAGTAGCCGGAATTGAAATCGGAATTCAAATCCTGTAGGGCAAAGTAGCTGTGTACCAAATAGGGGACGGAAATCTCAGCCCCCAAAACGCCGTACACCTGACCGTCGTAAATCAGGGGTATGGAATAGCTTATCATCCGGTGGCTGTCCAGGGGGTGATCCTCCAAAATGTAGGGCGAGGACCAATAGCCCAGACTCGTAGAATCCACGTGGGTGTTCTGCCGGGCCAGCTGATAGGGGACATAGAAGAAGTCGTCTGCCGCCCGCTTTCCCGCCCCCTGAAATTGGAACCGGGTGTTCCAGGTGGTGTCCAGGGTGATGCCGGACTGCCGGGCCAGATGCTTGTCCCCCCGTTCCAGCAGCAGGTCGGAATTGGTGATGGTCTTGGCCGCCGGGTCGGAGTCCCGGAGGAAGAAGCCCTCAAAGCTGCCCGGTTGGTGGTAGGGTGTGCTGTTGGCCACCACCAGGTATACGCCGCAGGCGTTGTCCCGGCTCAGGTAATCCAGCAGCTCCGGGAACACACTGGCGGCGTACTGCTGCTGCAGCTCCCGGCTTTGCAGAAATTCTGCCGCATCCACCTGCTCCTGGTGCAGCAGCTCTTCCAGGGCTGCATTCAGATAGGCGCACTCGTTGCGGATAAGACTCCAGCGGTTGACCATGGCATTTTCCAGAATGGTGGCCCGGTTGCGTACCATGTTGCTGTCAATGGAGAGGGCGTTCTGCTCCAAAGTCTGCCGGGTTCCGCTGACCAGCAGGGCAGAGAAGGGCAACAGTCCTTGCAGCAGAACCACCAGCAGCAGGGGCACCAGCAGAAGTGTAATTAAGGATTTCTTTTTCTTTTTCAAATTCCTGCCGCCTCCTTTCGGATTTCTCCTGGGATAGGGATGGGGCCAGGGTCACAAAGATATGCAGCCTGCCTCATTGGATTTGTGTTTGGGGAGCGGTGGCCTTTTCCAGCGCCTGGCAGAAGTCGCCATACCAGCTGTCGAAGGCTTCCTCGGTGAGGTAGGGGGCGGTGGCCTCTGCCCGGCTGACCCCCTGGGCAACCAGGGCATCGATGGCGGCCTTGTCTGCCTCTGCTCTGTCGCAGAGGTTGTAGTCCAGCACCTTCCGGGCGGCGTAGCCGTTGACAAAGCATTTGGAGGTGTAGAAATCGATTTGTGCAAAGGAATCCAGCACGGTTTCCAGGCAGTGGTATGTTTTGCTGCTGACATTCAGCCCCTTTTCGGAGATTACCTGATCCATGGCCTCCATGCTGTTGGCATCGATGCGTACCGGCAGGTAGGCGGATTCGCATACAAAGCGCAGATTGTTCTGCTTGGCGGTGAACCACCGGAGGAACTGACAGGCGGCGTACTCCCGCTGGGCATCGGACCGGGTTACGGCCATGTCCGCCCCCTGCTGCACATAGATGCGCTGGCCCCCCTCCATAATGGGAGCCGGGCGAACGATGCAGGAAATGGGGTAGCTCTCCTCGTCCCCCACCACCTGGTCCGGGAAGTACATGGCAGAGGAGGTGGAGCCGGTGTAGGCCAGCAGGTCCCCGGTCTTTACGTCGTCTGAGCGGAACTTGCCCAGGCGCAGGAACCAGCCGCTGACGTAGGGCACATAGTAGTTGTCCCACAGGCGGCGAATCTGCTCCTTGTCCGTCCGCAGGGTGAGCTGCCCTCCGGTCACATCAAACAGGTCAATGCCCATCTGCTTCATGCCGATGAGGAAATAATTGGACATGGAGTCCCGGCCATAGAAGGCCTTGCCGTCGTCGGGAATGTCCGGTGTCTGGTCGTCCGTCCATTGGTAATACCGCCGGGCCACCTCTGTTATCCCCTCGGTGGTGTCCAGCTCCTCCAGGGCTGTCTCTTATACACATCTCCGAGCCCACGAGACCGAGGCTGATCTCGTA
>UROL01000198.1 GCA_900549495.1 uncultured Eubacteriales bacterium
TTATGCCCAGGCAAGGGAATTTGTCACCCCTTCCAAGCAAAACCGAATCCGCACCACGGCGGCGATGTATCTGGCCTGGAATCCCACGCATTTGCAGCCCCGGTTCGACGTTATCGAAATCTATGCTCCCCAGGGCATGGAGACCATCAAACCTGTGATTAACCATTTGGAGGACGCTTTTCAATGAACATCCCTGTATTTGACCTGCACTGCGATACGGCCCTGGCTCTGCTGGGAAAAACCGTCAATGAGGCCGGAAGCCTGAAGAAAAATACGCTCCACATTGATTTGGAGCGTGCATCCGGCCTGGAGGGCTATTGCCAGTGCTTTGCCTGCTACACCACGCCCATGATGCAGGAGCGCTTTGGGATATCTCCCATTGTGACGTTTGAGCGGGAGCTTGCCACCATCCAGCGGGAGGTGGACAAGAACAAGCGGCGGATTCGCTTTGCCTACAGCGCCGATGAGGTGGAGGCAAACCGGGAGGCGGGGAAGATGTCTGCCATTCTCACCATCGAGGGCCCGGCAGGCTTCGACTTTGACCCCGCACTGCTGGAAAATCTCCACCAGATTGGCTTCCGGATTTCTACCCTGGGGTGGAATGAGTCCAATGTACTTACCGGCTCCCACGTTACCGGGGGCGGCCTCACCGACCAGGGAAGAGAATATGTAAAAGAGGCCCAGCGCCTGGGCATCCTGGTGGACGTAAGCCATATCAGTGACGAGGGCTTTTGGGACATTGTGGATATGACCCAGGCTCCGGTGGTGGCCACCCATTCCAACAGTCGGGCCATCTGGGGCCATTCCCGGAACCTGACCGACGATATGTTCCGGGCCATTTGCCAGACCGGCGGCGTGGCGGGCATCAATCAATATGCCTCTTTCCTGGGAGAGACCCCCACTCTGGATACGGTTTGTGACCATATCTTCCACTTCCTGGAGCTGGACACCTCCGGTACCCACATTGCCCTTGGAGGGGATCTGGACGGCTGCTCCGGCTTTGCCCAGGGCTTTACCGGGGTGGAGAGCTACCCGGCACTGGCTGACCGCCTGCTTCAGCGGGGGGCGGGGGAGACCATTGTCCGGAATATTTTCTGGAACAATGGGCTGGATGTGCTTCGCAGGGCTCAGCGGAACGGATAAAGGAGGGAACGCATGGCCCTGTATGCCATCGGTGATTTGCATTTGTGCCTGGGTGCCCCTAAGCCCATGGACATTTTCGGCGGTGCCTGGGTGGGCTATATGGAAAAGCTCCGCCAGGGTGTCTCGGTTATTGGCCGGGAGGATACCACGGTGCTCATGGGAGATTTGAGCTGGGCGCTGGATTTGCAGTCCGCCAGAGCGGATTTTCAGTGGATTCACGAAATTCCCGGCAGAAAAATCATTCTAAAGGGAAACCACGACTACTGGTGGAGCACAGTTGCCAAATTCCAGAAATTCTGCCAGGAAAACCAGTTCCAGCAAATGGAAATCCTGAACAACAACTGCTATGAATATGACGGCTACGCCATCTGCGGCACCCGGGGCTGGTATTTCGAGGAAAAGCGAGGCACCGCCCACGATGAGAAAATCTTCAAGCGGGAGCTGATTCGCCTGGAGGCCTCCTTAAAAGCGGCTGGGGATAAGGAAAAGCTGGTGTTTCTCCATTACCCGCCCCGGAGCCGGGGCTATGAGTGCCCAGAGATTCTGGAGCTGCTCAAACGCTACGGTGTGCGGCGCTGTTTCTATGGTCATCTCCATGGCCCAAGCCACCGCCTGGCGCTGGAGGGTCAGCACGATGGAGTGGAATACCGGCTGCTGGCAGCAGATTTCATAAATTTCACACCACAAAAGATTCTTCCTTAGAAATAATGTGAAATATTCGAAAACTTTTCATAAAACTGTGGACAACCCGGATTTATTTTGATAGAATATATCGGCTGAATCATAATGACATAGAAAGCTGCTGCAAAGCAGCCCTATTAGGAGGAAATATTCAATGAAGGTCAATAGCGTAGAAAAGAACGGCAATCAGGCTACCGTGGTGGTAGAAATCGACAAGGAACTCATGGAGACTGGCGTCAATAAGGCGTACATGAAGGCCCGCAAGGATATCATGGTGCCTGGCTTCCGCAAGGGCAAGGCTCCCCGCAAGATGATTGAGAGCATGTACGGCGCACATGTCTTCTATGAAGACGGCCTGGAAGAGATCTTCCCCGAAATCTACGATTTTGCAATTGCCCATCAGGAGGGCTTTAAGGCCATTGGCCGCCCCAACCTCACCGATATGCAGATCAGTGACGACAATGTTGTTACCCTGACTCTGACCACCGAGGTTTACCCCGAGGTTACCCTGGGCCAGTACAAGGGCCTGGAGGTAGAGAAGGCCGAGGTTACCGTCTCCGACGAGCAGGTTCAGGCTGAGCTGGACCGGATGGCCCAGAATGTTGCAGCCACCGAGACCGTGGACGGCCCCGCAAAGATGGGCGACACCGCTAACATTGACTTCGAGGGCTTCGACAACGGCGTTCCCTTCGAGGGCGGCAAGGGCGAGAACCACGACCTGAAGCTGGGCAGCGGCTCCTTTGTCCCCGGCTTCGAGGAGCAGATTGTGGGCATGTCCGCCGGTGAGGAGAAGGACATCAACATCACCTTCCCCGAAAATTATCACGAGGAGCTGGCCGGTAAGGCAGTGGTTTTCCATGTGAAGGTCAATAAGGTCACCGAGACCATTGTGCCCGCCATGGACGACGAGTTCGCCAAGGACGTCTCTGAGTTTGATACGCTGGAGGCCCTGAAGGCTGACATCCGTGCCAAGGCTCTGGAGCGTGCCGAGAAGACCGCCCAGACCAATTTCGAGACTGCCTGCGTGGACAAGGCCGCAGAGAATACCACCGTTGACCTGCCCAACGCTCTGGTTGAGCGGGAGCTGGATACCCAGATGGAGCGCTTTGCTTACCAGCTGCAGATGGGCGGCTACTCCATGGAGCAGTATGCCAAGATGATGGGCGGCGACGTGAGCACCATGCGCAATGCCTTCCGTCCCTCCGCCGAGAAGCAGGCAAAGGTCTCCGTTACCCTGGAGAAGATTGCCGAGGTGGAGAATGTGGCAGTTACCGACGAGGAGATTGCCGACGAAATTGCATCCCTGGCCAAGCAGTATGAGCTGGAGGTCGAAAAGGTGAAGAAGATGGTCCCCACTGAGGAGCTGACCGAAAGCCTGAAGACCCGCAAGGCTGTTCAAATCATCGTGGACAGCGCCGTTGCTGTCGCACCCAAGGCCCAGGAGAAGGCCGAGGAATAAGCAATCTCCGTGATGGTTAGAATGTTTCAAAGGCGTCTCTGAAGCTGCTGCGATTTTTCCTGAATTTTTCCCAGCCGCCGTGTCCCGGGTCAGTATTTTACTCCAGGGCACCCGGCTGGGTTTCCAGCAAAGTGATTCAGAGCTTTTCTCTATGAAAGGAGACATCACCATGAGTTTAGTACCCTATGTTGTTGAGCAGACCAGCCGGGGCGAGCGCAGCTATGACATTTTTTCCCGCCTGCTGAACGACCGCATTATCTTCCTGTCCGAGGAGGTCAACGACACCACCGCCAGTCTGGTTGTGGCCCAGCTGCTCTACCTGGAGGCCCAGGACCCGGACAAGGACATTCAGTTTTATATCAACAGCCCCGGCGGCAGCGTCACTGCCGGTATGGCCATTTACGATACCATGCAGTATATCAAATGCGATGTTTCTACTATTTGCATCGGTATGGCGGCCAGTATGGGCTCC
>UROL01000199.1 GCA_900549495.1 uncultured Eubacteriales bacterium
CATATCGAGCGGGATTTGAACCAAATTTTGGAAAACCACGGCTACCAGAGCGAGACCGCTGGGGACAATTACATTGATACCGGCGTCAACTGGGGCTACACCGGGGCCCGGATGTCCGACATTGTGGACCCCATGACGGTCATGGCCATTGCCGGGGTAATCCTGCTTATCGTTTTCACCGGGTATCTCATCATCTACAATGTGTTCCAGATCTCGGTGGCCGGGGATATCCGGTTCTATGGCCTTCTGAAAACCATCGGCACCACCCCCCGGCAACTGCGGCGGATCATCCGTCTGCAAGCCCTGACCCTCTCTGCTGTTGGTATCCCCATCGGGCTGGTGATCGGCTGGCTGATCGGCGGGCAGCTAACCCCGGTGATTGTGGCCCGGCTCAACGGGATTATGCCAATGACCTCTGTAAGCCCCTGGATCTTTGTCGTTTCCGCGGCCTTCGCACTGCTGACGGTGCTGATCTCCTGCCGGCAGCCGGGACGGATGGCGGCCAGGGTCTCCCCGGTGGAGGCAGTGCGCTACACCGAAGGCAGCAGCGAAAAGACCCGTGTTAAGGGCCGGAAGGCCCGAAAGGTCAGTCCCTTCACGATGGCCTGGGCCAACCTGGGCCGCAGCAAGGGAAAGACCGTGGTGACGGTGCTGTCGCTGTCACTGGCGGTGGTGCTGCTTACTGTGACGGTGAACTTTGCCGGTGGCTTTGATATGGACAAGTATGTGTCCAATTTCACCGCCAGCGATTTCATTGTGGCCAATGCTGGAAAATTCCAGACCAGCACCCTGTTCAGTGCGGAACAGGCCGTGCCCCAGTCCGTCATTGATGACATCGACGCCCAGGGCGGCATCACCGACAGCGGCGTGGTGTACGGCCAGACCTCTCCTGTGCTGGAGTACGTCACCGAAGACTGGTTCCGGCAGAACAAGCAGAACTTCTACACCCCGGAGGAGATGGACAACCTGATACGCCTGACTGATAAGAACGAGGCGGGCCTGCTGGCCGACGGGGTTCAGATCTCCGGTATGAGCGATTTTGCCCTGGACCACCTGACGGTGCTGGAGGGAGATTTGTCCGCCCTCTACGAGCCGGGCAGCCGGGCTATCGCCGCCGTATACTCAGAGGACGATTATGGAAACGCAGACATGGCCTCCCACTGGGCCCGGTTGGGGGACACCGTCACCCTCCGCTATGTGGAGGAGAGCGAGTATTACGACCCAGACACCGGCGAGGTCTGGGCTTCCCTGGAGGATGTGCCGGACGGGGCCAACTGGGTGGAGCGGCCGGTGAAGTACCGGGACGTTGACTACACCGTGGCGGCCCTGGTGACGGTGCCCTTCGCCCTCAGCTACCGCTACTATGGTAGCGATGAGTTCATCCTGAACGACGAGACCTTTGTCCAGGACACCGGCACGTCGGATGTGATGTACTACGCCTTCGACACCACCGACGAGACCAACGCCGCCATGGAGTCCTTCCTGGCGGATTACACTGAGAACGTCAACCCGGAGCTGGACTACGAGAGCAAGGCCACCTATGCTGGGGAATTTGAGAGTATGCGCTCCATGTTCCTGCTGCTGGGCGGTGCGCTCAGTTTCATCGTTGGGTTGGTCGGTGTGCTGAACTTCTTCAATGCCATCCTGACTGGCATCATTGCACGTCAGAGGGAACTGGCGGTGCTCCAGGCCGTGGGCATGACCGGACGGCAACTGCGCGCTATGCTGATCTGGGAAGGATTGCTGTACGCTCTGGGGGCGGCAGGGCTGGCTCTGATTTTGACGCTGACGTTGGGCCCGATTGCCTTCCAGGCGGTGGAAGGACTATTCTGGTTTTTTACCTACCATCTGAACCTCACGCCCTTCCTGTTCATCATCCCTCTCTTTGCCTTGCTTGGGGCTGGTATTCCTGTTATCACCGGCCATGAGATGGCAAAACGCACCGTAGTGGAACGGTTGCGGATGGAGTAAACCCAATCAATATAATGCTGCCGGACGACGGCAAAATAAAAGCCCCATCCCTCAATGGTTGTGAGAGATGGGGCAAACTATTTACGCTGCAATCTCCGGGATTTCCCCGACAAAGTTATACACGATCCTGACTTCCTGCACCTTCTGGCCGTCCACCTTCTTAACCTCGCCGATCAGGATTTTACTGATAAGCCGGTTCAGCACTGCCTCATCCAGTTCCTCGATGGTGGCATAGCGCCGGATTTCCTTGATGAAGGTGCGGACTTCACTCTCCTGGGTATCCGCCCGGCTCTGCATCATTGCCAGGTCATGCAGGCGCTTCTGGTTGGATTCCTGCTCTTGTTCCAGCGCCGCCGTCAGCTTCACAAACCGCTGCTCGGTCAGGATGCCTTTTGCCTTATCGGTATACAGGCTCAGAAACATCCTGTCAATTTCCTGATTCCGGGCTTCCAGCCGCTGGCGTTCTTTCTCCGTCTGAGAAGCGTCCACCAGATACCGGCGCTCCATTCGGCGGCTGAGCCGCTGGTAGAACGCATCGGCGTCCTTCATGGCCTGCGCCGCCAGTTCCTGTATATCCTTCAGCACCAGATTGTACAAACCCCTTGCCTCGATTTTGTGGCTGGAGCAGACCTTGCAGCCCATGCGGTTGTAAGTCTGGCAGATATAGTACGCCTTGTCAATCGGTTCCCGCATCTTGCCGGTGAAGCGGTTCTTTCCGGTTCGGCCCACCTTCTCATACCGCACCTGCATGGACTTCCCGCAGGTGGCACAGTAGACAAGGCCGTGGAACAGGTTGTAGAAGGGGCAGGAATTACCCTGAATGGTCGGCCTGCGGTCAATCAGTTCCTGCACCTGTTCCCATTCCTCCGGCGTCACAATCGCCTCATGGCAGCCCTCGATCACTTCCCACTGGTCACGGGGAATAATGTCATAGGTGTTGGAGCGGATGCCTTTCTGATGCGTCCGAAAGACCAAATGTGCGCCCTTATAGAATGGATTTCTCAGGATGTGACTGATTCTGGCTCCGCCCCAGAAATAATAGTTGGCGTCAAACTCCGTGTTGGCTTTGACATGGGTGATTGGGATTTTTTCTTCCATCAGACGTTTGGAAATCCTCATGCAGCCCAGCCCGTCAAGGGCATAGTCATAGATTTTGCGGATGATTGGCGCTGTCTCAGGGTCAATGATGAGATGCCCCTTGTCCTCCGGGTCACGCATCAGGCCGAAGGGCGGCGTCCCTCCGCAGAATTTTCCCTGCCGGGAGCGGGTGGTAATGCCCGCCAGCACCTTTTTGGAAATATCCCGGCTGTACATATCGTTCAGGATATTCTTAAAGGGCGTAATGTCCATCTCCTGACGGGTCAGGCTGTCCACGCCGTCCGTGATGGCGATATAGCGCACATTGTGTTTGGGGAAAAAGATTTCGATATAGCTGCCAGCTTCGATATAATTCCTGCCCAGCCTGGACAGGTCTTTGGTGATAACGCAGCCTATCTTTCCCGCCTGAATATCGGCAATCATGCGCTGGAAAGAGGGGCGGTTGAAGTTGCGGCCTGTATAACCGTCATCTACATAATACTCATACTGGAACATCCCATTTTTTTCGGCAAAGTCCCGGAGCATAAGTTTCTGGTTGCTGATGCTCATGCTTTCATTATCGCCGCCATCCTCCAGAGAGATACGGCAATAAAGGGCTGTGATTTTCTGATTAACTTGTTTTTTCCTGCTCATAGTGTTCTCCTTCTATGAACAGGGACACGATACCATTATA
>UROL01000200.1 GCA_900549495.1 uncultured Eubacteriales bacterium
TCATCGGGGTACTCGCTAAAATCCGGGGTTGCGGGCGATTTTCATCGCCCCTACGGGACTCTGGGAATTTGGGGTTGTACCATTCAACCGGCTGGGTGCATTGCCCCGGGTTATCAAAGCCCCAGCATAATCTGCTCAACAGCCTTTGCGGCCTCGGCCAGGGGCATGTGCAGGGTGCCCCCGGCGGCTCCCTTGTGGCCGCCGCCGCCGAAGGGGACGGTGACCTGGGTGGCATCGTAGCCGGGAACAGCCCGGACGGAGAGCTTAATCTGCCCCCTGTCCCCCTCCCGCAAGGTAGCGGCCAGGCACACCCCGGCCACCGTCCGGGGGAAGCTGGAAATATTGTCCATATCGTCCCCGGTGACGCCCATGGCGTGCTCCACCGTCCGGGGAATGGCGCAGATGCACATCTTGCCCTCCCGGAGCATTTTCATATTCTCCACAATCCAGCCCTGCATTTTCAGCCGGGCCAGGGTGTTGGTTTCGAACAAATCCATATTCAGCTCATACACCCGGGCCCCGGCCTGGGCACAGGCGGCGGCGGTGAGGAAGGTATGGGCTGTGGTATTGGCGTAGCGGAAGCAGCCGGTGTCCGTGGAGGTGCCCACATAGACCGCCTCGGCAATCTGGGCATCCAGGGGGCAGTGGAGCAGCTCCAGCAGGTCATAGACAATCTCGGCGCAGCTGGCGCTGTCCGGGTCTACCAGCTCACACTGGGTAAAGCTGGTGGCGCTGCCGTGGTGGTCGATACGCAGCTGGATGCGGCTCTCCAAATCCTTGGCCTCATCCTGGAGCATACAGGGTGCCGCCACGTCCACGCTGACCACACAAGTCTCCTGTGCAGCCCTGTCCACACACAGCCCCTTGTGGAGCCACTTGTATTTGGGGCTTATGCCGCCGTTGTCCAGCACGTGGGCCGTCTTGCCCAGCTTCCGCAGCCCCAGGCACAGGGCAGCGGAGGAGCCCACGGTGTCCCCATCGGGCCGGGTGTGGGACAGAATCACATAATTGTCGTGGGCGGCCAGAAATTCAGCGGCATCAGCCCTGGTCAGTATTTTCATCCGCAATCTCCAAAGAGTTAATCAGCTGTAGCATCTTGGCGCCGTAGGTGATGCTGTCGTCCAGGCTCCATACGATTTCCGGGGCATAGCGCAGCTGCAAATTGTGGCCCAGCTCCCGGCGCAGGTAGCCACTGGCGGATTTTAGTCCTGCCATGGCATTTTTCACCCGGTCCTCCTCCAGGAAGCTGACATACACCTTGGTATAGCGCAGGTCGGGGGTGGTCTCCACCCGGGTAATGGAAATCATGGTGTCCTGCACCCGGGGGTCCTTGACGGTACGCAGCAGGGCGGACAATTCCTTTTGAATCTCCTCGTTGATTCTATTGATTCTGTTAGAAGACATATCGTTCCTCCATGTAAGAGAGCATGGGGCTGCCGAAACAGCCCCCTTTGAATAACGCCCTGCCCGGGCCTCCATTGCCGGAAGCCCTGCTCAAAGCGCCGCTGCCAATCAGCGCTGCACTTCCTGCATGACGTAGCACTCGAAAATGTCGCCCTCACGGATATCGTTGAATTTCAGCACGCTCATGCCGCACTCGTAACCGGCGGTGACTTCCTTGGCTGCATCCTTGAAGCGCTGCAGGGAGCCAATCTCGCCCTCGTGAATGACGATATTGTCCCGCAGAACCCGCACCTTGGAGTCCCGGGTAACCTTGCCGTCCTTCACCATACAACCGGCAATGGTGCCAATGGCGCTGACCTTATAGGTCATCCGCACCTCGGCATGGCCGATAATGACCTCTTCATACTTGGGTGCCAGCATACCCTTCATAGCGGCCTCGATTTCGTCGATGGCATCGTAGATAACCCGGTAGAACCGCATATCCACGTTGGCGCGCTGGCCACTGGCCTGGGCGGCGGCATCCGGGCGAACGTTGAAGCCCACGATAATGGCCCCGGCAGTGGAGGCCAGCAGGATATCGGACTCGTTGATGGCACCCACGCCGGTATGGATAACCCGCACCCGAACCTCTTCGTTGGAGAGCTTTTCCAGGGAGGCCTTCACTGCTTCGGCGGAGCCCTGGACGTCTGCCTTGACAATCAGAGGCAGCTCCTTCATCTCGCCCTCCTGCATCCGGGCAAAGAGGTTGTCCAGTGTGACCTTCTGCATCATCCGGGCCTGGGCATCCTTCTCGGCCTGACGGCGCTGCTCCACCAGCTCCCGGGCCATCCGCTCATCGGAAACCACGTCGAACTCGTCGCCGGGCACCGGAGCCTCGCTCAGGCCGGTAATCTCCACAGGGGTGGAGGGTCCGGCGGTTTTGACGGTGCGGCCCTTGTCGTTGGTCATCACCCGGACACGGCCCACGGAGGTACCGGCAATGATGGTATCGCCCTGATTCAGGGTGCCGTTCTGCACCAGCAGGGTGGCAATGGGGCCGCGGGTCTTGTCCAGGCGGGCCTCAATCACGGTACCCTTGGCCCGGCGGTTGGGGTTGGCCTTCAGCTCCAGCACCTCAGCGGAGAGAATCACCATCTCCAGCAGGTTGTCCAGGCCCATGCCGGTTTTGGCGGAGATGGGGCAGATGACGGTATCGCCGCCCCATTCCTCGGGAATCAGGTCGTACTTGGTCAGCTGCTCCTTAATCTTGTCGGGGTTGGCGGTGGGCTTATCCATCTTGTTGATGGCCACAATAATAGGCACATTGGCGGCCTTGGCGTGGTTGATGGACTCCACCGTCTGGGGCATGATGCCGTCATCGGCAGCCACCACCAGAATGGCGATATCGGTGCACATAGCGCCCCGGGCACGCATGGAGGTAAAGGCGGCGTGGCCCGGAGTATCCAGGAAGGTGACCATATTGCCGCCCACATCCACGGTGTATGCGCCGATGTGCTGGGTGATGCCGCCGGCCTCGCCGGTGGTGACGGAGGTCTTACGGATGGCATCCAGCAGGGAGGTCTTGCCGTGGTCAACGTGACCCATAACCACCACCACCGGGGCCCGGGTCACCAGCTCTTCGGCGGTATCCTCGTGGGCATCGATAATCTTCTCCTCGATGGTGACGGTGACTTCCTTCTCCACCTTGCAGCCCATTTCCGTGGCCACGAATTCGGCGGTATCATAGTCGATGGTCTGGTTGATGGCGGCCATAACGCCGTTCTTCATCAGCAGCTTGATAACCTCACCGGCGGTCTTCTTCATCCGGGAGGCCAGCTCGCCTACGGTGATTTCCTCGGGAATCTTCACGGTGACAGGAGCCTTCCGGGCCACCTCCATCTGGAGGCGGCGCATCTTCTCCTGCTCCTCGTTGCGGGACTTGTTGCCCCGGAATTTATTGTCCTTCTTATTCTGCTGCTGGCCCTTCTTGCCGCCGATGCGCTGCTTGCCGCCCTGGTAGTTCTGAACCCGCTCGGACACCAGGTTGTCCACCCGGTCGTCGAACCGGGCAGAGTTCACCTGCACGGCAGAGGTATCCACAATGCGGCGCTCCCGCTTGCGCTCCGGCTCCTTGGGCTTGGCCGGGGCGGCAGGGGTCTCCTGCTTCGGCTGGGCAGCGGGGGCGGCCTCCTGCTTCGGCTGGGCGGGTGCCTCGGCCTTCTGGGCAGCGGGCTTGGCTTCGGTTTTCTTTTCGGTGGCCTTGGCCGGAACGGCGAAGACCTGCTCCAAAGAGTCAATCTGATTCTCTGTCTCTTATACACATCTTGACGCTGCCGACGA
>UROL01000201.1 GCA_900549495.1 uncultured Eubacteriales bacterium
AGGCTATTCGTCGGCAGCGTCAGATGTGTATAAGAGACAGGTGGGGGTCTCCCCCTCCCCGGCGGCAATGAGGGCGTTCAGGGCCTGATAGGTCTGCTGGGCGGCCTGGTCGGCCCGGTGGCCGTCCCAGATATTGTAGACGGTAAGCAAAAGGGCCGCTGCCAGCAGCAGCAGCCCCATTGCAATGAGGACAGCGCCTTTTTTACGCATGGCCGTCGCCCTTTCTCCGGCGGAGGATGCCCAGGCACAGCAGGCCCAGCCCGGCCAGAGTCAGGGCGGTGACAGGCCACCAGAGCTGGCCGGTTTGGGGAATCCGCTTCCAGGTATTGGTGATGACGAAGGTGTTGCCCTCCCGGACAATGACGGTGGAGTAGCGGGGGGTGGCATCCTCACGGACGTACCAGTTCTTGGGGGGGAGATTTTCCCAGGTGTAGCTCCACCGGTTGGCGTAGTTCAGCTTCACCGGGTCGCCGTAGTCCTTGCCGTCCAGCACCAGATGGACGGTGATGCTGGCGGGCCGCCCGACAACCCGGTCGCCTACCCAGCGCTTGACCACGGAGATATCCATATCCATTTCCCGCTTGCCGGTGACCTCCACGTTCCAGAGGTAGTTGCCGTCCTCCCCGGTCTGGGGCATGGACAGCAGGAAGGGGGTGGGATAGTAGTTGACCCCACTGTCCACTCCCGGCTCGCCGGTGACCAGATACACGGCCATGGGCAAGCCGGTGAATACGGCCTTGCCGCCCTGGACCCGGGCTTCGGCAATGGGGGTGCGGATGCCGGTTCGCTGAATCATCTGGGCCATAACTCCGGCGGCGGTGGCCAAGTCCGAGGTATCCACCCCGGCGAAATCCTTATCGAACACCACTTCGCCGTTTTCCAGGCTGCCCACCCGGTAGATGTGATACAGCGTGTCCTCCAGGGGGTAGAGGACGGTGAGGTTGCCGGTATCCTCCTGGGCGGCGGCGGGAAGGGCCAGCAGCAGGGCGCACAGCAGGGCCAGGACTGTCAGGGGGAAAAGGCGGGATTTTTTCAAGACAGACACATCCTTTTATCTTGATCTCGGCTTTTTCTTGCCGGAGGGAATCAGCGCTATGAGAAACAGCAGCACCAGCATGGGGGCCGCCACCACCGGGGCAACCACCGTGGGGTCAATCTGGACGGCATCGGCGGGCACCCTTACGGTGCGGGCCTGGGCGGCGGTTTCGATGCGGTGGCCCCGGACCAGGAGCCGGTGGGAATTGACGCCATAGGGGGTGCAGGTGACCAGGGTCACCAAATCCTCCCCGGGGACAAGCTCCAGGGCGGACAGGTCATAGGGCTCCACGATGAGGATATTGTCCACCTCATAGGTCAGGGTCTCGTCCAGAACCTGTATCAGGAACACATCCCCCACCACCAGCTTATCCAAATCGGTGAAGAGCCGGGCAGAGGGGAGCCCCCGGTGGCCGGACAGGACGGCGTGGGTGCTCTCGCCGCCGATGGGCAGGGAGGAACCGGGGATATGCCCCACGGCGATTTGCAGCACCGTATCCTCCACACCGTGGTAGATGGGCAGGCTGCACTTGATTTTGGGAATCTCGATATAGCACATAATGCCGGTGCCGGTGACATCCATGGTGCGGGCATATTCCGCCAGCTCCTCCGGCTCCGGGTTCCAGTTCCGGGCGGGGAGCTGGGCCAGGCGGCTGTTGTAGGCGTGGGCATCGGCCAGAATATCGGCATAGTGGCTGTTGTCAATCTGGGCCACGTTTTCGGCGTAGGTGGCAATGGCCCGGGACTGATGGAAGGAATTCCACCAGTCGCTGAAGGTGGGATACACCAGTAAGCAAAGCCCCACAAGCAGCGCTGCGGTGAGCAGGATTGTGGAAATGTGTTTACGAAGCCAATTCATTGGGGCTCTCCTTACCGGTGCCTCTCCCCCGCCGCCGCTTTGGGCGGCGGGGACAGGGACACGAGAAATCAACAGGGAAACCGGAAAATTACCGGGCGCCGTTCATGCGCTTCTTGGAAACCAGCAGAATGGCCGCACCCACAGCCAGGATGGAGCCCAGGACATAGAACACAGTGGTGCCCATGCCGCCGGTGGAGGGGAGGGTGTTGCCGCGGAAATTTTGAATCATTGTTTTACCCAAACCATCAGGCATTGTGGCTTGCATTAGCTTATCAACGCCATCTTTATCCTTGTATTTGAAAGTCAAATCTGTCAGCGTTGGCGAGTCAGAATTCTCATCGTGCTGGGCAGAAATCGTAAAGTAGAAATCCTCTGCTGTATTGTAACCACTAGGAGCCTTGGTCTCTACCAGCTTGTAGTTTCCATCGTCCAGACCTGTAAAACGATATATGAATTTCACATTCTCTGCAAAGTGGGCATCACCTACAGCCTGTTCAAAAGTAATTTTGCCTTTAGAAATAGTATATTTTCCACTGGCATCTTGCTTGAACAGTTCAAAGTCTGCTCCTTCCAAAGGAAGCTGATCTTCATTACCCTTCCATGCCTCAAACTGATAGGTAAAGACGATAACCTTATCATCCGGGGTCTTGCCGCCCTCTTCGGGCTCGTCGCTGTTGGGGTTGTTGGAGAACTTGATGTACATTTCGTTGGGGTTGCCCTCAGAGCCGATTTTGGCATTCTCATTCAGGCGGGATTCGTATTCAACGACAATCTTAGAGCTGGCCTTTACGGCTGTAATGTTTTTCAGATTGGTGAACTTGATTGTGAAGTCGTGACTACCGTCAGCACGGTTCGTGGGGGCAGAGACAGTATATTGGGCAGCATCAATAGCAACAGGGTCATCGCTGCCATTCACGACATAAGCCTTTACGGTTGTTGAATCAAAGGTCAGGCCCTTGCTTTCGTGGTCGTAGAAGGTGAGACTATAGCCACGCTCCTTAGAATACTTGGCGTAATCGCTGCCCACCACGGCAGTGAGCTGGAAGGGAACCATGTCGCCGATGTCGTAGTCGGCGGAATCCTGCCAGCCGGTGGTACTATTTGCGACGGAATCATTGGTGTCCTTTACCTTCTTCTGGGAGGAAGCAGTGCCATGCTTAGAGGCAACACTCACACTCTCCACAACCTGGACGATTACGGAGCTGTAGGTAACCCCCTCGCCCATATCTGTGGCAGGAGTTACTTCTCTGGCAATGTAGTAGCCAGCAGGGAGGTCGGAGAAGGTGACAGAGGTTGCGCCAGCGGCACAAGTTTGCGTACCGCAATTTGCGGGGGCGGCACCATTCCTATTAACAAGCAAATCCCAATTAGCAGCAGGATCAGCAGTATTCGCCTCAAATTCCTCAACAATCGTGCTAATATCCTTACTAGTTGTATTTGTCCACGCAGAGCCAAACGCAATATCGGACAGGTATCTTGTAGTGGTTGAAGTTTCACCCACCTGTGTCGTTTCCGTATGCAGTGTGCCGGTGAAGACCTGGTAGAGTTCGAACACGTGCTTGGGGTATGTATTGGTGATGGTCAGATGAAATTTTTGAGCAGTGCTAGAAGTTGCTTCGCCACCAGCGCCTTCACCCGCTCCAGCTTCTGTCGCAAAGGCGGCGGGGAGGAGGGAGAGGAGGAGGATGGCGGACAGGAGGAGGGCCAGGAGTTTCTTTGAGGTTTTCATGTGTGTCATTTCCTTTCCTAGGTTTATGGGGTTTCTTTTTTTGGGGGGCGGTGGCCCCGGGTCTGTCTCTTATACACATCTGACGCTGCCGAC
>UROL01000202.1 GCA_900549495.1 uncultured Eubacteriales bacterium
GTGCCCCGGTAGTTGTAGCGGAGCATGGTCAGGCCGTTGATGGCGGCTTTGGCCAGGAGGGCCAGGACACCCTGCCACAGGAGGCATTTGACGGCCAGCCACACCATATCCATGGGGGCCCGGGAGGGGAGAACCAGGCTGACCAGGAGCATGACAATGGTGAGCACCAGGCCCAGGACGCCGAATACCAGCCCCGCCAGCTTCTGGGTTCTGCGCCAGGCGGAGACGCTGCCCATGCCGAAGGCGGTGCGGTAGCCGAAATAATAGTTGGCCTCCCTGGGGGCGAAGAACAGATAGGCAATTCCCAGCACCAGCATCACCAGGGGGGCAACCAGAATGGCCAGGGTGCAAACCAACTGCACCTTGCCCACCACGGTGCTCACATCCGGCAGAAGGGCGGCGGGGTCCACACCGTCCAGCAGATGCTTCACGGCATCCAGGTCGATATCAAAGGGAAGCTCGGTTGGGGTAGTGGATGACAAAAACATCATTTTTCCTCCAGATATTTGCTGATTTCCTGCATGAAGCTGCTGGCATCCTGGAACCGGTGATAGATGGAGGCGAAGCGGATATAGGCCACCTCGTCCACCGGCTTCAGGCGTGTCATTACCATCTCTCCCACCTGCTCGGTGGTGACTTCCCGCTCCAGGCTGTTTTGGATGGTCTGCTCGATTTCGGTGGCAATGCGCTCCAGGTCGTCTACGTCCACCTTTCGCTTGTCGAAGGCCCGGATCATACTGTTGATAATCTTATTCCGGTCAAAATTCTGCCGGGAGCCGTTGCGCTTCACCACGATGATGGGCATGGTCTCCACCATTTCATAGGTGGTAAACCGGCGCTGGCAGCCCATGCACTCCCTCCGGCGGCGGATGCTCAGGGCATCGTCGGAATGGCGGGAATCCACCACCTTGCTTTCCATCTCTCCGCAATAGGGACATCTCATGGCGGGTCACACTCTTTTCGTGAAATTTACCATGTATTATACCAGATATTGCCGAAACTGTCCAGCTTTTTTTCCGTTTTCCTCCCTCCGGCGGCGGTTTTCCCTTGCAATTTGCCGCCGTTTGGGTTAAAATAGCAGGCAGAAACCCGCTGGAAAGGAATTTCTATGAAAAAATCCACATTGTATCTTCTATGGGGCATTTTCTATAGTATCTGCGCTGCGCTGGGGTTTATACAGGAGCCCCAGGGCATTCTTCGGGCGCTGCTGTTTCTGGCGGCGGCCCTTTTCTTCGTGCCCCCGGCGGTGCTGCTGTACCACGGCAAGCACCAGAAAGACCTGGCCGCCCTCCGGCTGGTGCGGTGGCTGTCCGCTGCCTCCCTGGGGCTGACCCTGGGGATGCTCATTGCCAGCATTCTCTCCGCCCTGGGCAGCAGCCAGACCGGGGATGCCATGCACATTTTGCTGGGACTGGTGTCCGTGCCTATGTTTTGCAGCAATTACTGGGCAGCCTCCCTGTTCGGCTGGTCGGTGCTGCTGGTGGCCTCTCTGGCCGGAAAAAAGAAATAAGGGGGAACCCAGATGGCGTTTTCATACTATTTCCTGGCGGCTCTGGCCATTGCCGCCCTGGACCAGGTGACCAAGCTGCTGGTGGTGCAATGCATCCCTCCCTATAAGACGGTGGAGTTTCTCCCCGGGGTGCTGTCATTGACCTACGTCCGCAACGACGGTGCGGCCTTTTCCTTCCTCCGGGGGATGCAGTGGCTGTTTGTGCTGATTTTTATTCTGTTCACCCTGATACTGCTCTATGAATATTTCCGCAGGCCCCTGCCCCTCACCCGGTGGGAGCGTGTCCTGCTTGCCGCCATCTACGGCGGCGGCCTGGGGAACCTGATTGACCGGGTGCGGCTGGGCTATGTGGTGGACATGCTGCAAACGGAATTTATGAATTTCCCGGTGTTCAATGTGGCGGACTGCTTCATCTGCTGCGGCTGCCTGCTGCTGATGCTCCACCTGGCGCTATGGAACAGGGAGATTTGGAAGGACGGGAAAAAATGCGGCTGATTGCAGATATACCCGGGGAGCGGTTGGATGCCTTCCTGGCCAGAAGCGGCCAGGGCCTCAGCCGAAGTGCTGCCCAGAAGCTGCTGGAAGAGGGCTGCGTTACCCTCTGCGGCAGACCCGGCAAGAAAAATGACCGGCTGAACCCCGGGGACTGGGTGGAGGTCACCCTGCCGGAGCCAAAGGAAATCGACGTTCCGGCCAAGGATATCCCCCTGGACATTGTGTATGAGGACTCGGATGTGGTGGTTATCAACAAGCCTAAGGGGCTGGTGGTGCATCCTGCCCCGGGGCATACGGAGGATACCCTGGTCAACGGTCTGCTCTACGCCCTGGGGGACAGCCTTTCCGGCATCAATGGGGAGCTGCGCCCGGGAATTGTCCACCGGATTGACAAGGATACCTCCGGCCTGCTGGCAGTGGCCAAGAATGATTTGGCCCATACGGTGCTGGCTTCTCAGCTGGTGGACCACACCATGGCCCGAACCTACGAGGCCGTGGTCTGCGGGGTGCTGAAGGAGGATTCCGGCACCGTGGATGCCCCCATTGGCCGCCACCCCACCGACAGGAAGAAGATGTGCGTCACCCAGCGCAATTCCAAGCCCGCCGTCACCCACTGGGAGGTGGTGCGGCGCTACCGGGGCTACACCCATATCCGCTGCCACCTGGAAACTGGCCGCACCCACCAGATTCGGGTGCATATGGCCTACATCGGCCACCCCATCCTGGGGGACACGGTCTACGGCCACAAGAAGAAGGAGCTGGGCCAGGACACCCAATGCCTCCACGCCGGGGCCCTCTGCTTCCGCCACCCCCGGGATGGCCGCCCGGTGCTGCTGTTCGCCCCCCTGCCGGAGTATTTCCAGCAGGTTCTGCAAAAGCTGGAAGCCATGACATAAAAAAGGTGAATTCGTATCTTCCCGGTACGAATTCACCTTTTTGATTATGCCCCCCGGGAAACCGGCCCAATAAAACAGGATTCGGAAATATGGCGACAGAACATCATTCCTACTGTCAGACATTGGCCTCAGCTTTTATCTGATCTATCGCATATAGCGGCGAGTTAGTATAGCACACAATTACAAAATATACAACGAACTTTAGGAATATAACTACACTTTTTACAACGAACTTTAGGCGTATAACTACACTTTTTACAGCGAATAAAGGGATTTGGCTTCCGGTATTTCAAAAGATAGAAAAAGGCGATACCCGGTTTTGAAAACCAGGTATCGCCGATTTTTCTTGCTGCGCTCCTGTACGGCAGTTGCCCTATGTCAGGAGTGCTCGCATACTGTCTTATTGGAAACTGCCGGGCAGCTCTTTTGGATGGAATTATTGGTCGTGGTCGTCCAGGTAGATGCTCAGGTCGCCCAGGTCGCTCAGGTCGTCCCAGACATCGTCCTGGGGCTGGTCGGCCAGGTTTTGGAGGAGGTCTTCCTCTGGGGTGGGCTGTTTGGCGGCGAAGCGGCCGCCCCGGGGAGGTGCAGCCGGTTCAGCCGGTGCAGCAGGTTTAGCAGGTGTAGCCGGTGCGGTGGGCTTAGCGGGCTTGGCGGGGACTGCCCACTGGGCCCAGTCGTCGTCGTCGTAATCCTCGTCATCCTCCGGAGCGGGGGGAGCTTCCCGGCGCTTGGGATGCTGGGGCTTGGGACGCTCCGGCTTGGGGCGCTCC
>UROL01000203.1 GCA_900549495.1 uncultured Eubacteriales bacterium
CCCCACGGGGAGCGTGGATTGAAATTCGCTCATCGGTATGTCAACATAGAAATCTGGAGGTCGCTCCCCCCACGGGGAGCGTGGATTGAAATGATAAACTGCAAAAGCATCCCGCCGTCTCGCTGCTGGTCGCTCCCCCCACGGGGAGCGTGGATTGAAATCCCTGCCGGAATTGCACCGGGGCGGCGTGCATCGGTCGCTCCCCCCACGGGGAGCGTGGATTGAAATGAGCAGGAGCAGGTGAGCAAGACGGATGCCGCCGTGTCGCTCCCCCCACGGGGAGCGTGGATTGAAATAACGCCGGTGACAGCGACCTTATTCCCAAGCTAGTCGCTCCCCCCACGGGGAGCGTGGATTGAAATTCATAATCCGCCGGGTAAATGTCCGCAGACACTGGTCGCTCCCCCCACGGGGAGCGTGGATTGAAATTTTTTCGCCGTCATGGTGATATCCTGCATTCCCCCGTCGCTCCCCCCACGGGGAGCGTGGATTGAAATTAAAACTGCTGCTAAGACTAAGTCTATTAACGTAGTCGCTCCCCCCACGGGGAGCGTGGATTGAAATGCAGCAAACCCGGAAACCCACTATATCAAGGTGGTCGCTCCCCCCACGGGGAGCGTGGATTGAAATCTATCCAGTGTGCATCTGGTTATCCACAACAGCTGGTCGCTCCCCCCACAGGGGGCGTGGATTGAAATTATTTTGTTGCGAGTGAGGACGGCCTCGGAGAAGTCGCTCCTCCCATGGGGAGCGTGGATTGAAATACCCCCTGTGCTTGCAGGTTGGCAGCGTCCAGCTTGTCGCTCCCCTTTGGGGAGCACGGGTGGAAAAATAGCGTTGCTTATGGGAAAACGCCTTTTTGTATACCATTGCCCATGCTGTATTTACAATACCGTTTTGCGGCGAATTTTGTATTTCTCTTACGATATGATTCAAGTACATACCAATGCCACCTGGCCGTGGGCTTGTGCTGACGGCATCGGGGGGCGCTGCCCTATACCGAGGCAGGGATACCGCCTTCCCTTTGGACTTTGTCAATCGAAATATTGCGGCCATGCTGCTTTGCCTGCCCAGAAGACAGTGTATGCCCTGTAATTGTCGCAACCGGGGCGGAAAAAGGATTGACTTTCGGGGGGTTATCTGATAAAATACCCCCATAGATATATTTCCATCAGAACGGAGGTGCCATTTATGAGCCACATTCAGACCTTGGAGACTAAGAACCTCTGCCAGAGCGCTAAGAACGGCGGCTGCGGCGAGTGCCAGACCTCTTGCCAGTCCGCTTGCAAGACCAGCTGCGGCATTGCCAACCAGCAGTGCGAGAACAAGGAAAGCAAGTAATTTTCCTTTTCGTTTCACAACCCAAAGTGCCGCCGTTTTTCCGGCGGCACTTTTTATAGGAGATTTTATGGTACATTGTTATAAGCTCGGAGGACTGAATATTGTCCTCGACACCTATTCCGGCTCCGTTCATGTGGTGGACGATATTGCCTACGACATCATCGGGATGTATGAACAGAAGTCCACGGAAGAGATTGTGGCGGAAATTCGCAGCAGATACCCGGACTGCGCCCAGGCAACCCAGGAGGAAATCCGCCAGATTTGCGCCGATGTGGAAACCCTCAAGCAGCAGGGGCAGCTGTTTACCCCGGACACCTATGCCAGCAAGGCAACCGCCCTGAAAGAAAAAAGCGCCGGTGTGGTCAAGGCCCTGTGCCTCCATGTGGCCCACACCTGCAACCTGAACTGTTCCTATTGCTTTGCCAGCCAGGGAAAATACCACGGCGACCGGGCAATTATGAGTTTCGAGGTGGGCAAGCAGGCGCTGGATTTCCTGGTGGCCCACTCCGGCACCCGGCATAATTTGGAGGTGGACTTCTTCGGCGGCGAGCCACTGATGAATTTTGACGTGGTCAAGCAGCTGGTGGCCTATGCCCGCAGCATTGAAAAAGAGGCGGGGAAGAATTTCCGCTTCACCCTCACCACCAACGGTGTGCTGATTGACGATGACGTGATTGATTTTGCCAACCGGGAAATGAGCAACGTGGTTCTGAGCCTGGATGGCCGCAAAGAGGTTCACGACCGGTTCCGGGTGGACTATGCCGGCAGGGGCAGCTGGGAGCGCATCGTGCCAAAATTCCAGAAGCTGGTGGAGGCCCGGGGCGGCAAGAACTATTATATGCGGGGCACCTTTACCCACCACAACCCGGATTTCCTCAAGGACATCCAGGAGATGCTGAATCTGGGCTTTACGGAGCTGAGCATGGAGCCGGTGGTTTGCGATGCCGACGACCCCTCCGCTCTGACCCAGGAAGACCTGCCCATTGTGTTGGAGCAGTATGAGCGCCTGGCAGAGTTGATGCTCCAGCGCCACAAGGAGGGCAGACCCTTCACCTTCTACCACTATATGATTGACCTGAAGGGCGGCCCCTGCATTTACAAGCGCATCTCCGGCTGCGGCAGCGGAACGGAATACATGGCGGTCACCCCCTGGGGCGACCTGTACCCCTGCCACCAGTTTGTGGGCGAAGAGAAATTCAAGCTGGGCAATGTGTGGGACGGCGTAACCAACCAGCCCATCCAGCAGGAATTTGCCGCCTGCAATGTGTACGCCCATCCCGAGTGCGCCGACTGCTGGGCAAAGCTCTATTGCTCCGGCGGCTGTGCCGCCAATGCCTACCATGCCACCGGCTCTGTGACCGGCGTGTACAAGTACGGCTGTGAGCTGTTCCGCAAGCGGATGGAGTGTGCCATTATGGTGGAGGCCGCCAAGGCGCTGGAACAGAAATGAACACCCCCATCTGCGATTTCGTCCGGGGCTATGCTGCCCGCCAGCCGGACCGGCTCCATATGCCGGGACACAAGGGCAGGGGAGGGGTAGAGCAGCTGGACATCACCGAAATAACCGGGGCAGACGTGCTGTATCACCCCAGGGGGATTATCCTGGAAAGTGAAAAAAATGCGGCTGCCCTCTTTGGCAGCCGCCGGACGGTGTATTCGGCGGAGGGCTCCTCTCTTTCCATTCGTGCCATGGTGTTCCTGGCTGTGCAGGATGCCCGGAAGCGAGGAAAAACGCCCCGGATTGCCGCCGGACGAAATGCCCATAAGGTGTTTATTACCGCTGCTGCATTGCTGGATGTGCAGGTTCGGTGGCTCTACCCGGCACAGACCGGAAGCCTGTTGACCTGCCAGATTACCCCAGAGGCCCTGGAAGAAGCCCTGGGCCAAGGGGAACCGGTGACGGCGGTGTATATCACCAGCCCGGACTATCTGGGCAATGTGGCGGATATCTCCGGCCTGAGCCGGGTTTGCCGCCGGCATGGATGCTTGCTGCTGGTGGACAATGCCCACGGAGCCTATCTGGGCTTCCTTCCGGAAGGGCAGCATCCCATGACCCAGGGGGCGGACATGTGCTGCGACTCTGCCCACAAGACCTTGCCGGTGCTCACCGGCGGCGGGTATCTCCACATTTCTTCCCATGCCCCTGTGGAATTGGATTCCATGGCAGATAGCGCCATGGCGCTGTTTGCTTCCACCAGCCCCTCTTATCTGATTCTTCAATCCCTGGACGCTGCCAACGGCATCCTGGATGGCAGATGGCAGCGGGCGCTGCACCATGCTGCGGCAGAGTGGGCAGCAG
>UROL01000204.1 GCA_900549495.1 uncultured Eubacteriales bacterium
CGAGATCAGCCTCGGTCTCGTGGGCTCGGAGATGTGTATAAGAGACAGACATATACCTCCTGCTGCTCTTCATTTTCCCAGTCATCCTTGGGGCGGTTGATGATGGCACGAATCAAGCTGGGAACTGTAATGTCCAAAGCCCCCAGCAGCGTCAGAACGGCAGATATGCCAATCACAATATAAGAAATGACGTTTCCGAATGCCCCCCGCAGCAGCACTGCCATGCCGCCGCACAGCACACCGCCGCTGCGTCCTTCCACACCACTGAGGTAGAGATCCGGAAAAACTGCCAGTCCACTGGCCAGCCCCTGGGTCTGCACGGCAAGATGGTAAACGCATCCGCACAGAAAGGTAAATGCTACCGTGCAGACACTTCGCATCGTAACAGCGCTTTTCCGCCCGAAGGTATTGATGAGAAACAGATACAGCAGTGCAGGAACAGAAAAATAAAATCCCGCCTTGCCAATCAATCCATTGAGCAGATTATTGATCATGGTCAACACCACCCCTTCCGGGTTGATGCAGATTACCAGGAACAGCACAAACAGCAGCAGGCTGACAATTGCCGTCACGGTTGTGGCAGGAATCCGATTTTCGTACTCCGTTTTCACCTTGGGATTTTTCCCGCTTTTAGAGGATTTCGTATTCTTTTTGGGTGTTGTCTTCTTTTTAGAGGCAGCGGCAGACGCTTTGCTGGTCTGCTTTGTCTTCTTCTTTGCCATTTATAAGAATCTCCTTATGCCATCAAATTCAGGATGAAGGTAAACAGGGCGATTCCCCAGCAATAGTAGGAGAAAAAATGGTACCCCCGGTCGGAGGCCAGCGCCCGCATAATCCTGATTGCAAGCATTGCACCGACGAAGGCCAGCGCCGCCGTCAGAATATAAACAATGAACCACTGGAATGTAAGCAGCCCAAAGCCATACCGGATTAGGCCAATAATATCATAGACAATCATACCCACCAAATACGCCATATTCATCAGCAGCGACATATTCAGGGCATAGCTCCGCTCGATTCCGCAAATAGAGCCCACGGAAACAGAGGCACCCAGCCCGGACAGGCCCGGAATTACGGACAAGCCGCCGCCTATGCCCATGACGACTCCCTCCAGCCGGGAAAGGGAGCGGGCATCTTTGTTGCTCCCGGGGAAAAACTGGGGGACATACAGCACAACGCCATTGACAAACAGCAGCACAGCCACAGCCAGCAGGCTGAAGGAAATCTCCGAAATATTCCTGTACAGCAAATCCACAAGAATAACCGGCAGCATCATGGTAAGCAGGAATCTGGAATCCATCAGACTGCACAAATCCAGCGGACGCTTGCGGCGCTTCTTGGGAATGCGGGCAAGTCTTCTGGCTCGGGACATTTTTACAAGCTGCGGCCGACTGGAAAGGTAAATGGCCGCCAAAACAGCAACGTGAATCAACAGGACAGGCAAACCGCTGATTCTATCGGCCCCTAAGACCTTCAGCATGATGGCACTGTGTGCCCGGGCCGAGACAGGAAATATCTCTGTCAGGCCAGACACAAGGCCGTAAATCAGATGCTCAAAACCGGATAATTCCATGCCTGTTCCCTCCCTTTTGCAAAACTTTTCGTTTCATTATAGCATATATGAGAAAGAATTTCCACCCCTTTTTCAAAAATTCTATCGAATAGAAATGCGATACCGGCAAGAGCCGGGCAGCGAAAAATGCCAGCCCGGCTCTTGCTCTTTGGAGGCAGTGTTATCCACTGCGGCGGCCTTTGCGCTCTTGTTTGGGGTGGTCAATCATTTTGTGCAGCGCTGCCAGTGCCTCGCTCAGACCTCCCAGGCGGTCAATCAATCCGGAGGCCACCGCCTCTTTGCCATAGAGAATGGTGCCCACATCCGTGGCCATCTCCCCGGTTGCCATCATATAGTCCTCAAAATTCTTCCGGGAAATCTTGGAATTGGCAGTGACAAAATCCGTAATTTGCTCCTGAATCCGCTGAAAATAGCGAAAGGTCTGGGGAGCACCAACCACCAGACCGGTCATGCGTACAGGATGCACCGTCATACTGGCCGTGGGCGTAATGAAGGAGCGCTTGGTGCACACAGCCAGAGGGATGCCAATGGAGTGCCCGCCCCCCAGCACCAGGGAAACCGTAGGCTTTTTCATCCCGGCAATCATTTCCGCAATGGCAAGGCCTGCTTCAATGTCGCCTCCTACGGTGTTGAGCAGCAGAAGAAGGCCGTCAATTTCGTCGCTTTCTTCAATCCCGGCCAGTAGGGGTAAAATGTGCTCATATTTTGTGGTTTTCACCGTTTCCGGCGCAACCTGGTGACCTTCAATTTGACCGATAATAGTAAGTGTGTAGATATTGCTGCCGCCGGTGCTTGTCAAATCGCTGCCCAATTCCACCAGCTGCTCCCGTTCCTGCTTTCGCATCTCCGGATTTTTGGACTCGTTCATGCAATGCCTCCTTTTTCTGCTATGGTAACCGAAAAGGAGGCGGAATATTCACACTTGAAACCCATGCTATTTTGTCGTATAATAAACGCGGTGGTTTTATGAGTACGAAAACAAATGCAGTGCGCCTGGTGCTGCAGGCGGGCATCCCCTGCCGGGAAGCCTTCTATGAATTTGATGAAAACGACTTAAACGGAATGCACGCCGCTCAGGCGCTGTCCATGCCGCCGGAGCAGGTCTTCAAGACACTGGTGGCACGGGGGGAGCGAACCGGCATCAATGTGTTCTGTATCCCGGTATGCAGTGAGTTAAATCTAAAGAAAGCAGCAAAGGCAGCCGGTGACAAAAATATGGAGCTGATTGCCGTCAAAGAGCTGCTGCCCCTGACCGGATATATCCGAGGCGGGTGCAGCCCGGTGGGTATGAAAAAGAAATATCCCACCTTTATAGACGAAACCTGCATCCTGTGGGATGAAATTGCAGTATCTGCTGGTGAACGTGGACACCAGCTGATTGTGAATCCCGAAGCCCTGGCTCAGCTGATTGATGCCAAACAAGCAGACATTCTTGCATAAAGAAAGGAACGAAAACAATGCAGTACGAATACAAGACAAAAGGAACCTGCTCCCAGAAAATTTTCTTCGATGTGGAAGACGGCAAGGTGCATAACGTCCAGTTTGTGGGCGGGTGCAACGGCAACCTGAAGGGAATCGGCGCACTGGTGGAAGGCCAGAAGGTAGAAGACGTGATTTCCCGGCTGGAGGGGATTCATTGCGGCATGAAGTCCACCTCCTGCCCCGACCAGTTGGCAAAGGCATTGAAGGAATCCCAGGCGCAGGGTGCATAACTGTAATTGAAGACAGGGAGCAGGTATGGTTTTGACCACGCCTGCTCCTTTTTCGTTATTTTTCTATCCCTGGCACTGTCCAGTGCGCTGTCAGATTGTTCTGCCCCTGCACCTTTGCAAAACCCATGGATTCATACTCACACGTTCTTTCCCTCTTTGCCTGCCGCATTTACCGTAAATGATTCCGTGTAGCTATTGGGCTTTGTTTTATTTTGCAAACTCGCCCTCATTTACGGCCTTATATGCGATTTCTGTTCGCCAGGCCAGAGTTTTTCCCTTTAAGAGGCCTTTTAACTCCTAAAATCCGGCTTTCTTCAGATTCCGCCTCACGACGGACACCC
>UROL01000205.1 GCA_900549495.1 uncultured Eubacteriales bacterium
CGGAGATGTGTATAAGAGACAGGTTCTACTACCTGCCCAAGGAAAAAGCCTACGAGGTGGTGGTGAAGAACCCCCGCAGGATCGCGGCGATGATCGACAACAATGTTCGTGCCATCCCGCGCGGCACCTACCCGCCCAGCATCGAGGGTGCAGAGCAGCAGCTGCGCGATGCTACGTGGGAACACGCCAAGCGTGATTACGGCGATCCCCTGCCCGAGATCGTGGAGAAGCGGCTGCAGAAGGAGCTGGACTCCATCTGCGGCCACGGCTACGCCGTGCTGTACGTCATTGCGGTCAAACTGGTGGCCTATTCCAACGCGGGCGGCTATCAGGTGGGCAGCCGTGGTTCGGTCGGCTCATCGGCCGTGGCCCACTTCTCCGGCATCTCGGAGGTGAACAGCCTGCCGCCCCACTATCGCTGCCCCAATCCGGAGTGCAAGTTCGCCACCTTCGATGTGCCCAAGGGCTATGGCTGCGGCGCTGACCTGCCGGATGCGGTGTGCCCCAAATGCGGCACAAAATTCGAAAAGGACGGCTTCAACATCCCCTTCGAGACCTTCCTGGGCTTCGGCGGCGACAAGGTGCCGGATATCGACCTGAACTTTTCCGGTGAATACCAGGCGAAGGCCCATGCCTACTGCATTGAAATGTTCGGAAAATCCCATGTGTTCCGGGCCGGAACCATTGGCACCGTGGCGGAAAAAACAGCCTTCGGCTATGTGAAAAAGTACCTGTCCGAGCGGGGCAAAAGTGCCAACCGGGCAGAGGAGGCCCGGCTGGCCGCCGGATGCGTGGGGGTGCGCCGTACCACAGGACAGCACCCCGGCGGCCTGGTGGTTATCCCCCAGGAGAATGAGATATGGGATTTCTGCCCGGTGCAGCACCCGGCGGACGACCCCAATGCCGACCAGATTACCACCCATTTTGAATACCACTCCATGGAAGAGAATCTGCTGAAGCTGGATATGCTGGGCCACGATGACCCCACCATGATTCGTATGATGGAGGATATGACCGGGGTGGATGCCAAAACCATTCCCCTGGACGACAAGCGCACCATGTCCATCTTTACCTCCTCCAAGGAGCTGGGCTACGAGGATGATAAGATTCTGGGCCCCACCGGCGCCGTGGCCATTCCGGAGTTCAACACCAAGTTCACCCGGGGAATGCTGCTGGATACCATGCCCACCCGGTTCGATACCCTGCTGCGGCTTTCCGGCTTCTCCCATGGCACCGACGTGTGGCTGGGCAACGCCAAGGAGCTGATCACCTCCAAAACCGCCACGGTTGACCAGGCCATTGGCTGCCGTGACGACATTATGATTTACCTTATCTCCTGCGGTATGCCGGAGAAGCGCTCCTTCAAGATTATGGAGGCAGTGCGAAAGGGCAGGGGACTGCCCGAGGGAGCGGAGCAGGAGATGATTGACGCCGGGGTTCCCGACTGGTACATCGGCTCCTGCAAGAAGATTAAATACCTCTTCCCCAAGGCCCACGCCGTGGCGTATGTTATGATGGCCTTCCGGATTGCCTGGTTCAAGGTGTATTATCCCCTGGCCTTCTATGCGGCCTATTTCTACCGCCGCAGCCAGAAGGGCGGCTTCGATGCTGTGCTGATGACCCGGGGTATGGAGGCCATCCAGGCCAATATGGAGGCCATTGAGAACAACGAAAATGCCACCGACAAGGATGAGGATTTGCTCACCACCATGGAGGTGGTGTATGAGTACTATCTCCGGGGCTTCGAGTTCCTGCCCATCGATATCTATAAGAGCCACGCCACGAAATTTCTGATTCAGGACGGCAAGCTCCTGCCCCCCTTTGTGTCCATCTCCGGCCTGGGCGAAAATGCAGCCTGGGACTTGATGAACGGCCGGGAGGGGAAAACCTTTATTTCCATTGAAGAGGTGGCCCTGGCCTGCCCCAAGGTGTCCAAGACCCATATCCAGATGCTCAAGGATGCCGGCGCCTTCGGAAGTCTGCCCGATACCAGCCAAATCAGTCTTTTTTAACCGGGATACGGAAAAGTTCCCGGCCTAATACGGAAAGGAGAACAATTTATGAGCTTACTGGGAAACATTATTTGGTTTATCTTCATCGGCATCTGGTCCGGCATGGGCTGGATTGCGGCGGGGCTTATCTGCTGCATTACCATTGTGGGCATCCCCCTGGGGCGGCAGTGCTTCAAGATGGCCGGGCTGACCTTCTGCCCCTTTGGCAAGGAGGTGCTGTACGGCGGCGGCACCATGAGCTTCCTGGCCAATGTATTGTGGATTGTCTTCCTGGGCTGGGAGCTGGCGCTGTACTACCTGATTATGGGGCTTATCTGCTGCATCACCATCCTGGGCATTCCCTTGGGGAAGCAGTGCTTTAAGATGGCAAAGCTGGCCCTGATGCCCTTTGGCGCATCGGTTCGGTAAGTCTTTATCCCCCAAAACCACACCGCCCCGGACACGTTTTCGTGTCCGGGGCGGTTTTTGAATGGTAGGCTTTAGCGGCTGGCCAGCATTCTGCCCAGGGTTTCTGTCAGCTTGCTGGGCTCTACAGGCTTGGAGAGGTGGGCGTTCATGCCGCTGGCCAGGGAGCGCTTGATATCCTCGTCAAAGGCGTTGGCGCTGAGGGCCACAATGGGCACCCGCCGACTGTCGGAGCGGGGAAGGCAGCGGATGGCGTTGGCGGCCTCCAGGCCGTCCATTACCGGCATCATCACGTCCATGAGAATCAGGTCAAAGTACCCCTCCGGGGAGGTGCGGAACTGCTCCAGGGCCTGCTTTCCGTTGGCAACGGGGACGACGATGCAGCCCAAATCCTCCAGGAAGAACTGAATGATTTCCATATTCAGGCTGTTGTCCTCTGCCACCAGAATCCGCTTCCCGGTGAAGTCCACCGTGGGCGGGGCGCTGGGCTGGCAGACAGTCTGGTTTTCTGCCTGGGGCAGCCGCAGGGTGAAATAGAAGATGCTGCCCTTGTCCATCTGGCTTTCCAGCTCAATGTTTCCGCCCATCATATGCACCAGGCGGTTGCTGATGGCCAGACCCAGGCCGGTGCCCTGCTGCCGGGCGGCGGTGTTGTCCACCTGCTCGAAGCTCTGGAAGATGCGCAGCCGATCCTCCTCGCTGATGCCGATGCCCTGGTCACGCACCGCAAAGTAAATCCAGGATTTGCCGTGCTCGCTGATCTCCTCCTGGACAGTCATGGTTACCTGGGTGCCCTCCGGCGAGTATTTCACCGCATTGCCCAGCAGGTTGATAAGCACCTGACTGATGCGCAGGGCATCGCCGTAGAACCAGTGGTATTTCAGGTCCACATTGGCCCGGAACCGCTGGTGCTTCTCCTCGAACCGGGAATCCATTACCGAATGGAGGTCCTGGAGCAGGGCCGCCAAATCGAAGGGCTCCTTGGCCAGGGTCATCTTGCCGCTTTCAATTTTGGACATATCCAGAATGTTGTTCAGCAGTCCCAGCAGATAGTGGGAGGATTTGCGCACCTTTTCCAGGCAGAGGCGGCGGCTCTCCTCGGATTGGTCGTCCCGCAGGGCGATCTCGGTCATGCCTGTCTCTTATACACATCTGACGCTGCCGACGAATAGCCTTGTGTAGAT
>UROL01000206.1 GCA_900549495.1 uncultured Eubacteriales bacterium
GCTATTCGTCGGCAGCGTCAGATGTGTATAAGAGACAGTTGTAGCACAGGACGGAGCAAATGTCAACGGCGAAAAATTTTCGGATGTAGTCGTTCCTGATACCGCAAGCCAAAGGCTGCTAGAGGAGCTAAGTAAACTTGGTATCCCTATCAGCTCTATGAGGCGGAAAACGAAGACCAACGGCAGCATCTGATAAATTCAATGGATAACATTCGCTTCTCCCGGCGGATTAGCGCCGAGGAGCGGGTGGAGCGGATGGAGACGGAAATCCAATACCTGAAAAAGCTGGTTCAGATTCAGAAGCGGGGGAAAGTAGCCTGAAAGAGGTGCCGAAAATGGGAAACTTTCAAATTGATGCAACCAAATTTTATTGGATAAATGAAAAAGCCGATGACCCGGATGACCTGTGCCTGCACGGTCATGTGGTTGCGTTTATCGGAGACCGGCATCTGGAGGATGACTGCACCGTGAGCGCCACGGCGCTGTACCTGCTGAAAAGCCTGACTGAAGACCACATGGCAGGGGAGGATATTCAGCTGCTTCCGTGCTGCGGCCATTTTTATATACCGGACCAGCGGCTGGAAAATGTGGTCATCAGCGGCTGTGACTACGGAACTGACTGGACGGTGACCCACAGCGGCGGCAATGTGGTACTTACCCTGGAGGACGGAACGGCGGTTACCGTTCCATTGGAAGAGTACCGGCAGGAGGTATTCCGGTTCGCTGACCGGGTGGAAGGGTACTATCGGCAGTGTGCCCCCAAGCAGCTGCCGGAGGATGGATTCACCCGGGACGGTTACACCGCATTCTGGAACGAATGGCACCGGCGACGAGGTGGCAAGGAGCGTTAAAAATGAATCTTCTCTCTGTTTACCATGGGGATATCCCCGACTTTTTGACTGCCTGCGCAGAAGCACCTGCCATGCAGCGCTTGCGGGGGATAGGAATGAGCTGCGGCTGCGAATATACCAGTCTGCCACGTTTCCGCAACGCAGGCGGCAATTCCCGCTATGCCCACAGTATGGGCGTGGCTCTGATTGTGTGGCATTTCACCTGCGATCCTGCCCAGGCACTATCCGGCCTGTTCCACGATATTGCAAGCCCTGTATTTGCCCATGTGATTGACTCCCTGAAAGGGGACTCCCTGCATCAGGAGGCAACCGAAGCAGGGACGGCGGCAGCCATTACCCAGTCCCCTGAAATATGCGCCGTTCTGAATAAATTGGGCCTGACTGTTGAGGCAGTGGACGATTACCACCGTTATCCCATTGCCGACAACCCCTCGCCCATGCTTTCGGCGGATCGATTGGAGTATACGCTTCGGGACGGCATTTCCTTTGGCCTATGGGATTGCGAAATGGCAGCAGCGTGCTACCGGGATCTGACGGTGGCTGCCAATGAATATGGAGTGCCGGAATTGGCCTTCCGGACAGAGGCGCTGGCGGCGGAGTTTGCCATGATGGCATTGAAGTGCGGCCGCATTTACGCTTCGGCGGAAGACCGCTATGCCATGCAGCTGCTTTCCGAGGAAATCCAGGCAGCTATAGACAACCAGGTGCTTTGCGAGGATGACCTCTACACCACAGAAGCGGCGGTAATTCATAAGCTGATGCAGCACCCTGCCACCCGGGAGCGATGGCAAAACTATTGCTCCCTGTCAAGAGTCCGGGTGTCAGATGTCCCTGCGGGGGAGGGACGGTGGCGAAGGATTTCCACAAAGAAACGTTATATCAATCCGCTGATTGCCCATAGAGGCCGTGTAGGGGCAATTCTGCCCTCCTTTCAAGAGGCACTGACAGAATTCCAAGCAGAATCACAGGATGCCTGGCTGTCGTATTAGTCGTATTAAGAGAATTGAAAAAAATTAAAATATCCCCTTGACAAATGGCATATTGTGGTGTATTATAAGCAAGCTGTCAGCAAGGCAGCATGAAGCGAGCAAGCGCATGGAGAAGTCGCGTAGCTGGCCGAGCGCGCACGATTGGAAATCGTGTATACCCCAAAAGGGTATCGAGGGTTCAAATCCCTCCTTCTCCGCCACATTGGAACCCCTTAGAGTCTCTAGGGGGTTCCTTTTTCTATGTTTATCCGGAAAGTGATTTCCTGTTGCGGTATCGCATTCCAGAAATAGGCGAATTCCAGACGAATGCAGCAGGATGCAATGGGACTGACAGAGCCACGGATGGGCGTGGAGGCTGGGCCTCTATGGGTATTTGCTCGTAAGTGCAAAAATGAAAATCAAGAGCTCTGGATTTAAGGATGGAGGTATGTGGTTTGGCGGCGATTTTGTCCAAGGCCGGGTGCTTTGTGGGGATTATTTTTCTGGGATGGTTTCTGCGGCGTGTTGGGTTTTTCAAGGAAGGAGATTTTCAGGTTCTTGCCAAGATTGTTTTAAGGATTACCCTTCCGGCCTCCATTGTCTATAGCTTTGCCGGAAAAGAAATTACGGTGTCCATGCTGTTCCTGTGCGCCATCGGCCTGGGGCTGGGTATTTTTTATATTGCAATGGGATATCTGATTTCACACAGGGGCTCAAAAGAGGAGAAAGCATTTTCTATATTGAACATCTCCGGCTACAACATTGGCAATTTCACCATGCCCTTTGCCCAGGGGTTTCTGGGGCCGGTGGGGGTTATCTCCACCAGCCTGTTTGATACCGGCAATGCGTTTATCTGCCTGGGAATGTCCTACAGCGTGGCGGCAATGGTGCTGCGGGGGGAGAGTTTTTCCGTTAAGAGAATTCTGCGGGATTTGTTGAAATCCGCTCCCTTTGTCAGCTATGTGGTGATGACGGTTCTGACGCTGCTCCATATCCGCCTGCCCGGGCCGGTGACAGAATTTGCCGGGCTGCTGGGCAACGCCAACGCCCCAATGGCAATGCTGATGCTTGGAGTCGGGTTTAAGATATCCGGCGGCGGCAGCCAGGTTCGTACCATTGCAAAGGTGCTGTGTGTCCGCTATGGTCTGGCTGTTTTGATTGCCGCCGGGTATTTCTTCCTGCTGCCACTGGATGTGGAGATACGCAAAACCCTGGTGCTGCTTTCCTTTGCCCCCATTGCATCGGCGGCTCCTGCCTTTACCAGCGAGCTGGGGGGCGATGCCGGGCTTTCCAGCGCCATTAACTCTTTGTCCATTGTCATCAGCCTGATTTGCATTGTGGGCATTCTGGTCTTTATCATTTAAGTCCCGAAGTACATAAAAATCCCGCACCACGGTGAAAAACAGATAGGCTCCCCCTGGCGTAGATACTCGAAATAACGAGATTTTCGAGGCTGCGCCAGGGGGAGCTCTTCCGTTATAAGCCTACAATGCGGTTTTTACAGCAGGGGAATGCCGGCTTTATCACAGGCATCTATGGTGGCGGCGTCCCACACACTGGATTGCACCTCGCCAATGTGGGCGCAGCCCAGCAGCAGCATGGAAAGCCGGGACTGGCCGATGCCGCCGCCGATGGTCAGGGGCAGCTCGTTTGCCAGCAGCATCCTGTGAAAGGGGAGGCCACGGCGTGCATCGCATCCGGAGAGCTTCAGCTGCCGATCCAGGGACTCTGCATCTACCCGGATACCCATGGAGGAAATCTCCAGTGCCCGCTCCAGCAC
>UROL01000207.1 GCA_900549495.1 uncultured Eubacteriales bacterium
ACCCCATTGAGGGCGCCTTGCGGCAGATGGCCCAGGAGGAGCGCTGGGAGGCCTTCACCATCCCGGCGGATGTGGGGGGGCGCTATTCCGTCCTCAGCCCGGTGGGGCTGCTGCCCATGGCTGTAGCCGGTATTGACATTGCCCAGGTTCTGGCCGGTGCCGCCGATGCCCGGGAGCGCTACGCCCTTCGCTCCTATGAAAACCCGGTGTGGCTGTACGCCGCCCTTCGGAATCTGATGTACCGGCATGGAAAGGCCATAGAAATTCTCGGCAGCTTCGAGCCGGATTTCCGAATGTTTGCCGCCTGGTGGCAGCAGCTCTTCGGGGAGTCCGAGGGGAAGCAGGGCAAGGGGCTCTTCCCCGCCACGGCGGAGTTCACCGCCGACCTTCACTCCCTGGGGCAGCTGATTCAGCAGGGCAAGCGGAACCTCTTCGAAACTATGCTGCGCTTTGACCCGCCGGAGCTCCGATGCACCATCGGCCCGGATGTAAAGAACCTGGACAAGCTGAATTATCTGGCCGGGAAGCGGCTGGACGAGGTGGACGAAAGTGCCTACCTGGGCACCGTCTCAGCCCATGTGGACGGCGGGGTGCCCATCATCACCATGGACTGCGGCCCCCTGGACGAGGAAAAGCTGGGAGAGCTGTTCTATTTTATGGAATTATCCTGCGCCATTTCTGCGTATATTCTGGGAGTTAACCCCTTTAATCAGCCGGGAGTGGAGCTTTACAAGCACAATATGTTCCAGCTCCTGGGAAAACCGGGATTTGAAAATTTGTGAGCAACACAAAAATTTCAATAAATAGTTGTTGCAAATTTTTTCGATTCCTGTTAGAATGAAACTAAGCCAAGTACTCTGGCATAGCAAAGGAGGAAAATCCGATGATTCATGTTATTATGGGCCTGAAAGGCTCCGGAAAAACCAAAAAGCTCATCGATGGCATCAACGCAGCCGTGGCTCAGGCCAGCGGCGATGTGGTGTGCATCGAATACGGCAAGAAGCTTACTTATGACGTTACCTACAAGGTTCGCCTGGTGGACTCCCAGGAGTATGGCATTCAGTCCGCCGATATGCTCAAGGGCTTCCTGAGCGGTATGCACGCAGGTAACTTTGATATCACGCATGTGTTTATCGACAATCTGTATAAAACCATCGGCCACGACCTGGCCGCAGCCGAAGAGTTCATCGCCTGGGCTGCCAAGTTCGCCGCCGACAACAATATGGAGATTACCCTCACCCTGTCCGAGGACCCTGCCAACGTCTCCGAGGCCATGAAGCAGTATCTGTAAGATTGTCCTTCCAATACACCGCTGCACCCGTTGCAGCGGTGTTTTTCTGTCTGCTGCGGCCCAGCGTTCTGCGGTTACCCCCCTCCCCTGCCCCCGGCTGGGGCGTTTTTCTTGGAAAACCTAAGGATAATGCCGTAAGTGTGCAATTTTTGGTTGCAATATAGCAGTTAGCCTAGTATAATAGGGTGGAAATTATATTGTTTGAGGAGAGATAGAACAATTCCTATGGGAAACAGAACCAAAACCGTTTCTCCTGCACTTCAGGAGAACAAGATGGGAGTCATGCCCGTTGGCAAGCTGCTGTTTAACATGGCGCTGCCTATGATTATTTCTATGATTGTCCAGGCCCTTTACAATGTGGTGGACAGCATTTATGTGTCCCAGGTGTCCGAGAGTGCCGTTACGGCCCTGTCCCTGGCCTTCCCGGTGCAGAATATGCAGATTGGCTTTGGCCTGGGCATTGCCGTGGGTGTCAACTCCCTGCTGTCCAAAAGCCTAGGAGAGCGGAACCAGGAGGCAGCCAACTATGCCGCCGGAAACGGCATTCTGCTGGTGGTGATTGCCACGGCCCTGTTTATGCTCTTCGGTGCCTTTGGGGCACGGCCCTATTTTGAGATGCAGTCCACCGTCACTGAGACGGTGGAGGGCGGCGTGGCCTATACCAGCATCTGCTGCCTGTTCACCCTGGGGTGCTTTACCCAGCTGCTGGGGGAGCGGCTGCTCCAATCCTCCGGCCGGACGGTGTACACCATGATCAGCCAGTCCGCCGGTGCCATTATCAACATCATTCTGGACCCGATTTTTATTCACGGCAGGTTCGGCGTTCCCGCCATGGGGATTGCCGGTGCGGCAGTGGCCACGGTGATTGGCCAGTGGATTGCCGCTGCCATGGTGCTGTACTTCAACTTCCGGTTCAATCCCGAGGTGCAGCTGGGACTGAAATACCTCCGGCCTAGCCTACCGGCCCTGCGGCCCATTCTGGCTGTGGGCGTGCCCACCCTGGTGATGAACAGCATCGGCTCGGTGATGAATTTCGGCATGAACCAGATTTTCCAGGGCTTCCAGGAAACCGCCACCGGCGTGTTCGGCATCTACTATAAGCTGCAGAGTTTCTTCTTTATGCCCCTGTTCGGCATCAACAATGCCACCATTTCCATCGTTGCCTATAACTACGGTGCCCGGCAGCCGGAGCGCATGACCAAGACGCTGCAAAAGGCCCTGGTTACCGGCCTGTGCTTTATGGTTTTCGGTCTGGCCGTGTTCCAGCTGATGCCGGAGCTGCTGCTGGGGATGTTCAATCCCTCGGAAGAATTTATGCATATGGGTGTCAAGGCCCTGCGGATTATCAGCATCCATTTCCCCATTGCCTCCATTGGCATTATGCTGGGGGCCAGCTTCCAGGCCCTGGGTAACGGCACCTATTCCACCATTGTCTCCCTGTGCCGCCAGCTGCTGGTGCTGCTGCCGGTGGCCTATCTGCTGAGCCTTACCGGGGACGTAAACGCCGTGTGGTGGAGCTTCCCCATTGCCGAGGTGGTCAGCGCCGCCGTCACGCTGCTGCTCTATCGCCGGCTGTACCGGAAGAAAATCAAGCCCCTTTGCCAGGCATAAATCCAACAGGCATACATACAAAAAGGAGTGCGCCATGAAATCAAGACGTTTTCTCGCCCTGCTGCTGGCCCTGTCGCTGCTGCTTGGGGCCGCCCCACCCCGGGCCAACGCCCTGGGCTTTCTGGAGCGGCTGTTCTCCGACGAGCCGGAGGAAACCAGCTACCCGGTAATTCCCTTCTCCCAAATGGAGTACACCCGGCCGGACTTGGAAGAGCTCCAGGCCATGGCGGACAAGGTGGTGGACCAGGCCCAGGAGAAAAACACCGACCAGGCTCTGGATGCCCTGTATGCCTTCTACGATGCCATCGACCTATTCTCCACCAACAGTGCCCTGGCCAGTATCCACTACAACGCCGACCTGACCGATGAATACTGGGCCGAGGAAAACGACTTCTGCACCTCCGCTGCCAACGAGGCAGACCAGATGCTATACGGCATGTATACCGCCCTGGCCGCCACCCCCAGCCGGGCCAAGCTGGAAAAGCGATTCTTCGGCAAGGGCTTCTTTGACGACTTTGACACCGAAGAGGACTGGGAGCCGGACCAGGAGCTGCTGGCCCTGACAAACCGGGAGACTGAACTAATCAACCAATACTACAGCCAGTACGCCCGGCTGAACTCCCTGCTGGGGAGCTGTCTCTTATACACATCTCCGAGCCCACGAGACCGAGGCTGATCTCGT
>UROL01000208.1 GCA_900549495.1 uncultured Eubacteriales bacterium
CAACTGCCAGGGTCGCCCGGGGGCTGGCTCCCCGGGTAATCTCCCCGTCGTTCCGGGTAGCCCCGATTAGGCGGACAATGTAGCTCACCACGGCATCGCTGATGAAGGTCTTCTCCACCGTGTCCTGCAGCAGCACCAGCTCCTCCCGGGACAAAATGGAGCGCAGGGCCAGCAGGGGGTTTCCCTCCTGCCGGTTCAGCACCATGGTCACCTCATCCCCGGGGTCGGGGTAGCCCAGGCTCAGGCGGATGAGGAAGCGGTCCATCTGGCTGTCGGGCAGCAGCTGGGTTCCCGCCGCCCCCACCGGGTTCTGGGTGGCAATGACAATAAAGGGCTTGGGAATGGGATGGCTCACGCCGTCCACCGTCACCTGGCCCTCCTCCATAGCCTCCAGCAGGGCGGACTGGGTGCGGGAGGTGGCCCGGTTCAGCTCGTCCGCCAAAAACAGATTGGTCAACACGGCGCCGGGCTGATAGCGCAGTCCGCCGCTCTGGGCATCGGGCACGGAATAGCCCGTAATATCCGAGGGGAGCACGTCCGGCGTAAACTGGATGCGGCTGTAGCCCAAATCCAGGGCCTTGGAGAAGGCCAGCGCCATGGTGGTCTTACCCACCCCGGGAATATCCTCCAATAGAATATGGCCTCTGGCCAAAATGGCAGCCAGCACCCAAACCAGCACCTCGTCCTTGCCCACCACGGCCCGGCGCACCTGGTCGAGAATCTGCTGGGCCACAATGGTCACTTCATTTTCCCTGGTCTGCATCACAACGCTCCTTCCGAAAAAATCCATACGCACCACATTATACCCGCTCCCGATGAAAAAAACAAGTCGAGGGGGTGAATCAAGTGTGAATATCCCCGTTTGTTTCAAAAAATGCCCCTGGGGCCGGAAAAGCTGTCGTTTGTTTTCCCGCCCCGGCGGCACAGGATTCGTGGTATTTTCCGCAGGGCAATGCGTATACTGATGCTCAGCAGAAGCATTTACTGATTCACGGAAGAGGAGGCCAAGGATAGATGCAGTGTCAAAAGCTGAAAACCTATATGGAATCCGGGCGGGTGGTCTTTCTGCCCCCCAAAAGCATCCGGGCCAACCCCGCCCAGCCCAGGCAGGTTTTTCAGGAGGAGGGGATTGCCGAATTGGCCGACTCCATCCGGCAGCACGGTATTTTGCAGCCCCTCTCCGTCCGCCGGGTGGGCACGGGCTACGAGCTGGTGGCCGGGGAGCGGCGGCTCCGGGCGGCCAAGCTGGCCGGGCTGACAGAGGTGCCATGCATTGTGATGCAGATGGACGACCGGGAATCCGGCTTTGCGGCATTGGTGGAGAATTTGCAGCGGCAGGATCTGGATTTTATCGAGGAAGCGGTGGGCATCAGCCGCCTGATGGAGCTGGGGGGCATGAGCCAGGAGCAGACCGCCCGGCTCCTGGGCAAGAGCCAGAGCGCCATTGCCAATAAGCTCCGGCTGCTGCGTCACAGTCCGCCGGTGCTGGAGGCTCTGCGCCGGGAGGGCCTGACGGAGCGCCATGGCCGGGCCCTGCTGAAGCTCACCGATGAGCAGGCCAAGCTGGCAGCCATCCAGCAAATCAGCCGCCAGAGCATGAGCGTGGCCCAGGCGGAAAGGTACATCCACTCCCTGCTTCAGGGCAAGCCGGACAGCCCGGCCCGGGCCAACGTGGGAGCATTCCTGAACAGCCTGACCCAGTCCCTCTCCCGGATGCAGTCCAGCGGAATCCCCGCCGTATCCGAGCGCCGGGAAACCGACAGCCAAATCGTACTGACCATCACCATCCCCAAGGAAAAAAGCTGACCGGGCATCGGCAGAATTCTCCCGGAAGAAGACCTTCGCCGCTCTTGACTTTTTCGCCGGGAGCCGTCATAATAGGAGCGTTAAATATGGCGTGAAAAGGAGAAAATCCATGAGAAACAAAGGGTTGGTCGGTACCATTGTAGCGGCTGTGTTGGTGATTGCCCTGGCAGTGATTTTGGCAGTGAGCTGCTTTATTCTGAAACGGTATGTGGTAATGGGCGGGCAGCTGTTCGCCAAGAATCAGCAGGTGCTGGACCTGCGTACCCGGGCCATCACCCGGGATGAATTTGACCACTTGAGCTGGAAGATGCCGGGGACAAACATCCTTTGGAGCGTTCCCCTTTCCGGCGGCTACGCAGACAGCAGCACCGAGGTTCTTACGGTAACCCATTTCTCCCCGGGGGATGTGGAGCTGTTGGCCTATTTCCCCAATCTGACAACCGTGGATGCCCAGAGCTCCACGGACTACGGCCCCCTGGGGGTGGCCTATACCCGCTATCCGGACATTGCATTCCACTATACCGTCCCCATTGCCGGGGAGGATTACGCCCCGGACACCACCACCGTCACCCCGGAAACCCTGAGCCAAGAGGATATCCAGCTGATGGAGGCCCTTCCCGCCCTGACCCGGGTGGATGGGCGGGGCTGCCGGGCCTTCCCCCTGCTGCGCCAGTTGGTGCAGCTCCACCCGGAGTGGGAGGTGGACTACCTTACCAGCATCGCCGGAACGCAGATTGATGCCGGTGCCCAAACCCTGTCCGTCACCGGGGCCAGCTACGCCGAGCTGTCCGTGGGTCTGGCGGCTATGCCGGAGCTTCGGAGCCTGACCATTCACAATCCCCAGGCCGACGGTCAGGAGCTGACGGCCCTACGCACCGAATATCCCAATGTGGATATCCATTGGCAGGTGGAGGTATTCGGCAACACCTTCCCCGACGATGCCACTGAGGTGGATATCTCCAACCAGCCTGTGGGCACCATAGAGGATGCCAAGCAGCTGGCCGCCCTGTTCCCGGAGCTGCAAAAGCTGATTGTGGACAGCAGCGGCATTGAAAACCAGGACATGGCCGCCTACCGGGAAGAGGCCCGGAGCAGCTACAAGGTGGTCTGGACGGTGACCTTCACAGACAAGTGCAAGGCCCGCACCGACGAAACCAAGTTCATGCCCATTGAGCAGGGCGAATACTATTTCCAGGATAAGCACGTCTACAACCTGCGCTACTGCGAGGATATGGTGTGCATCGACATTGGTCACTCCACTGTGGAGAACATTGAATTCGCCGCCTACATGCCCCACCTGAAATATCTGATTCTGGCCTGGACCCAGGTAAAGGACATCACCCCCCTGGAAAACTGCAAGGAGCTGGTGTATCTGGAGCTGGACCACGGCATCGTCCACGACTTCACCCCCCTGCAGGGCTGCACTGCGCTGGAGGATTTGAACATCAGCGACCACATGTGGAATTCCAGTGTGGAGCCGCTGACCAAAATGACCTGGCTGAAAAACCTCTGGACCACCGGCCTGAATGGCACAGACCAGCAGACCCTGGTGGAGGCCCTGCCAGATACCCGGGTGGTCACCGGCAACCCCAGCACCGCCAGCGGCCAAGGGTGGCGCTGCCTGCAAAACTACTATGACATGCGGGACTATCTGGGAAAGCCCTACATGAACTGATGAAAATGGCTGCTGCAAGTTTTGATATGCTCCCCATAGAGTAGACACTCGAAATAACAAAA
>UROL01000209.1 GCA_900549495.1 uncultured Eubacteriales bacterium
CGGAAGTTTTTGGGCGGTGAAATATTCAGAGTTTCGTAGGGGCGATGAAAATCGCCCGCAACGTTGCGGTTTCCGAGCGGTTGGGTGAATGGCACCCGCCTTTCGTAGGGGCGATGAAAATCGCCCGCAATCTTGCGGTTTCCGGGTGGCACGATGAATGGTATCCGGCCGGACGATGGCGTTCCCGGCTCCCTCTCTGAGGGAGCTGTCGCGCGAATGCGAGACTGAGGGAGTGTCGTCCGTTGGTTGCTCCATGCCGACGATTTACACACCAGCTCATATAAACTCTGAAACTTTTGAGCGCTTACGTTCATCGAAGTACACTCCCTCAGTCAGCCCTTCGGGCTGCCAGCTCCCTCAGAGAGGGAGCCGGGGTTGGCTTGCACCATTCATCCGGGTACTCGCTAATATCCGGGGTTTCGGGCGATTTTCATCGCCCCTACGGAACTCAAAAATTTTTACATTCCACCGTTCAATGAAGTACACTCCCTCGGGGCTATCCAATATCAAACTCAGCAAATTGGTCACTGCCGGTGTCCTCCAGGACGGCGTTCTGGGCGTATTGGAAGCTGTCGCTGCCCAGCAGGGCCTTTACCTGCAACCGGGGATTCTGGTAGAGAATGTCCAGCACCTCGATAAAGTCCCGGATGACCTCCCGGGGGGTGATGTGGCTGTCTGCACCGATGCGGCCAAACTCAATCTCTATAAAGTCCACCATGTCCTGCTGGGTGACGATTTGGGGATATTCATACAGCCCGGCGTGAATATCCGCCAGCTTTTCAATGAGAATCAGCATCTCCTCGTTGGTCAGGGGCAGCAGCCGGATTACCGGGGACATCAGGTCTGTATGCTCCCCGGAGAAGTGGCCCTCGGCCAGCCGGGAGCGCAGGGCCTCGTAGCTGTACACGCCCCGGCGGGGATCCTCCATGCACTGGGGGGTGCCCCCCAGGAGGAAGCCGATGTGCTGGGCCTTGCCCTGCATGGCATCGTTGTACATGGTGAGAATCTTCTCATAATTATATTGCCGGGTAATGGCGTTGGGAATTTTATAGATATTCACCAGCTCGTCAATCAGCACCAGCATACCGGCGTACCCCGCCTGCTTCAGGAAGGCGGCGAAGAGCTTGAGGTATTCGTACCAATCGTCATCGGTGATGACGATGTTCACCCCCAGCTCCCCCCGGGCCTCGGTTTTGGTGGGGTATTCTCCCCGGAACCATTTCAGCACCTTGGCCTTGGTTTCGTCGTCGCCGCTGCGGTAGGCCTGGTAGTACAGGGTCAGCAGCCGGGCAAAGTCGAAGCCGTGAACCATCTCGTTCAGAGAATAGATGGTGGCGGCGATTTTCTTCTCCACCCGGGGCTGCAGGCCGGGGTCGGTGGGGGAGATGCCCTCCTGCTCCATGACCTGCTGCTGCACGTTGCTGATCCACCGGTCCAGAATCAGGCTCAGGGCCCCGCCCTCGGGCTTGGTTTTGGTGGACATATTCCGGATAAGCTCCTTGTAGGTGGCAAGACCCTGGCCCCGGGTGCCCTGAAGCCGCCGCTCCGGGGACAGGTCGGCATCCACCACCACAAAATTCTTTGCCATCACATAATTGCGGATGGTTTGCAGCAGGAAGCTCTTGCCGCTGCCGTATTTGCCCACAATAAAGCGGAAGGAGGCACCGCCGTCGGCGATGATATCCACATCGTGGAGCAGGGCATCTATTTCCGCCTTCCGGCCCACGGTGATATAGGACAGCCCCACCCGGGGCACCACGCCGCCCTTCAGGGAGTTCATCAGGGTTTGGGCGATTCGTTTGGGTATTTTCATGGCTTTACCATCTCTTTCAGCTCGTCTGCATAGTCCTCCACCGGGGCGCCGTCCTCTATCACGGAATCCTGGAAGGTATCATATAGTTTCTCATTGATGCTGTCCAACAAAACGGACAGCATTTTCCCCTCCTGCTGCACCCACCGGGTATCGCCCCCATAGAGCAGACATTGCAGCAGCCGGTACTCGGTCTTGTCCAGGGGGCAGTCTCCGGGCTCCGGCTCCGGCGCCTGGGCGGGTTCCGGCTCCGGTTCCGGCTCCAGCTCCTCTTCGATGGCCAGCTTTTCCTGGGTAATGGCGGCATCCCGGCGGATGGCATCCAGGGCGGAGTAGTCAATGGCAATGCGCTGGGCGGCCGACTGGGCCTGGTTTTTTGTATCCAGCAGGGCCTGGATTTCCTCCTGGATGATTTTCTCCACCCATTTCAGCTGCACCGGCCGCTGAATGGGGGCCCCGGGCCCCAGGGCGGCACGCATGGAGGCATCGATGCACTTCATCAGCTCGTCCAGCTTCCGCTCCCCCCGGGGGCTGGGGAACCGGCCCACCTCCATCCAGTAGCCGTCCTGGCACAGGATATCGTGGCCGGGGGACAGGGTATAGCGGAAATCCCGCCGCTTCAAAGGGTCGCAGAACACGGCGGAGTAGAAGGGCTGGAAGGGCCGGGAGGTCTCCCGGCCAAAGAGCTGGTCGCACAGGGTGCGGCCCCCCTTCTTCCGGTAGTGCAGGCACATCTGCCGCAGCACCCCGGCAATCACCGTGTCCATATCCTGGGTGTGGTTCCGGTAGTATTTGCTCCGCCGGAGCCAGCCGGGGGAGATGCCCTTTACGGCCTCCACAATGGCCTGGGTCGTCTGCTCCGGGGCGCTGTCCAGAACGCCGCAGGCAATCGCCCAGTCCTCACTCCCCCTGTCCTTCAGCAGGGTATTGGGCAGGTCATAGTAGATGATATAGGATTTTCGCCAGGCTGGGTAGTAGGGGCGCAGGGTATCGTCCATCTGGCTGTAGCGCTCTGCGAAGGTGTCCATTTTTTTCAGCCCATCCAGGGCGTTTTCCGTCCCAATCTGGTTAATCAGCTCATATAGGTACAGGAAGGCGAAGCTGGCGCAGCTCTCCTGAATGTCCCCCTGGCGCACCTTGGTGCGCCAGGAAAAATAGCTGCGCAGCTCCCGGTCCGTCAGAACCTCATAGGTGGTGTAGTAGCGGCTGACCTTGAGGATATGGGGGTAGTCGTCCTCATAATTGGCCAGGAGCCGGGCCTGCTTCAAAAATATTTTCCGCCGGTTCTGGTACAGGCTGGCACTGGCAGTTTCCAGCGACCGGGCCGCCTGAAGCAGGGCGGGCAGCTTTTCCTTGTGGGGCTCCTGCCGGGGCCGTATGGGCTCATCCTGAAACACCCGCTCTAAAAACCTATTGGTGACTATGTCGGAGAATGTTTTGTCATAGGAGCGCCCCATCCGCCCTGCCCCCTTCGGTCAAATGTTTGCGATTATCATACTCCATTCCCCAGATTCCGTCAAGTCCAATGATTTTTCGTGACGCTTTTAGCGGGTTCCTATACGTGGGTGCCCTGGCCCACCCGGTTTTTTCAATTACGCTTTAAGCTGGTTCCTATACGTAGGTGCCCTGGCCCACCCGGTATCGCTTTTGCGTCAGAAACCGGGAGATTTTTTTGAGCGCTCGGTTGTATGGTGGAATGTAAAACATTCTGAGTTTCGTAGGGGCGATGAAA
>UROL01000210.1 GCA_900549495.1 uncultured Eubacteriales bacterium
CACTCCCTCAGTCAGCCCTTGCGGGCTGCCAGCTCCCTCATAGAGGGAGCCGGGATGGGGCTTGCACCATTCAACCGGGTACTCGCTAATATCCGGGGTTGGCGGGCGATTTTCATCGCCCCTACAAAAGGGCCGTGCCATTCAACGCACCGTCCGGAAAACGCAGAAGATTTTGGATTCGCTGCCCTTGGGCAGCAAAGAGGTTTCTATGCTTTACAACACCAAAAATCCCCATGGGGGGGAAGTGTATTCCCATCCGGTTTCGCTGGATTTTTCCGCCAACATCAATCCCCTGGGTACGCCGGAGGGGGTGGAGCGGGCGGTTATAGCCTCCCTGCCCCTGCTGTTTCAGTACCCGGACCCCTATTGCCGGGAGCTGGTGGCGGCCATTGCCCGCCATGAGGGGGTGGGAGAGGACACCATTCTCTGCGGCAATGGGGCGGCGGAGCTGATTTTTGCCCTGTGCAGCGCCCAAAAGCCCAATAGGGCCCTGCTGCCGGTGCCCTCCTTCTCCGAATACCGCTCCGCCCTCTCCGCCGGGGAGTGCAGGGTGGAATATTACCCCCTGCGTCAAGAGGACGATTTCGCCCTGACCGAAGCATTTCTGCCGGTGCTGGAAGCCTTCGATGGGCAGCTTCTGATGCTGTGCAATCCCAACAACCCCACCGGTCAGGTCATCCCCCCGGCGCTGCTGAGGAAGATTGCCGCCCTTTGCCGGGAAAAGGAGATTTTCCTCTTTGTGGACGAGTGCTTCCTGGACCTGACCCAGGGGGGCGGCGGCCTGAGCCTCAAGGGCCTGCTGGGGGAATTTCCCGACCTGCTGCTGCTGAAGGCCTTCACCAAAAGCTATGGCATGGCGGGGCTCCGGCTGGGCTACTGCCTGTGCGGCAATCCGGCGGTGCTGCACCGAATGGGGCTGTGCACCCAGGCCTGGAACGTCTCCACCCCCGCCCAGCTGGCAGGGGTGGCCGCCTTGCAGGAGGGGGAGTTCCTCCGCCGTGCCAAGGAAATTATCCAAAAAGAGCGCCCCCGGATGGCCCGGGCGCTGGAAAGTCTGGGGCTGCGGGTGATTCCCTCCCAGGTGAACTATCTGCTGTTCCGTGGCCCCCGGGCACTGGGGGAAGGGCTGCTGGCCCGGGGAATTCAAATCCGGGACTGCTCCAATTACCCGGGGCTGGAACCCGGCTGGTATCGGACGGCGGTGAAGCTGCCCCGGCAAAACCAGCTTCTGCTGGATGCAATCAAGGAGGTTGTCAATGGCTAAGAACATTATGATTCAGGGCACCATGTCCAATGCGGGCAAGAGCCTGCTGGCGGCGGGGCTGTGCCGCATTTTCAGGCAGGACGGCTACCGGGTGGCCCCCTTCAAGAGCCAGAACATGGCCCTGAACTCCTTCATCACCAAGGACGGTGCGGAAATGGGCCGGGCCCAGGTGGTGCAGGCCGAGGCGGCGGGCATCCAGCCGGATGTGCGGATGAACCCCATCCTCTTAAAGCCCACCACGGATGTGGGCAGCCAGGTGATTGTCAACGGTCAGGTGCAGGGGAATATGCGGGCCATGGAATATTACCGCCGGAAGCGGGAATTTATCCCCGCCGTAATGGAGGCCTACAATTCCCTGGCCCAGGACTATGATATTATTGTAATCGAGGGCGCGGGCAGCCCGGCGGAAATCAATCTGAAGGCCACGGACATTGTAAACATGGGCCTGGCAGAGCTGGTGGATGCCCCGGTGCTGCTGGTGGGAGACATTGACCGGGGCGGGGTGTTTGCCCAACTGTACGGCACCATTGCCCTGCTGGAGCCCCAGGAGCAGCGGCGCATCAAGGGCACCATCGTCAACAAGTTCCGGGGTGACCGGGCCATTTTGCAGCCCGGCATTGACATTCTGGAAAAAATCTGCGGTGTGCCGGTGGCGGGGGTGATTCCCTATACCCATGTGGACATCGACGATGAGGACAGCCTCTCCACCCGCCTCCACACCGGGGATGGCCGGAAGGACATCGACATTGCGGTGGTGAAGCTGCCCCGTATCTCCAATTTTACCGACGTATCCCCCTTGGAGCGGTTTGAAAGCGTGTCGGTGCGCTATATTGAGCGCCCCGACCAGCTCCACCAGCCGGATATGATTCTCCTTCCCGGCACCAAAAGCACCATTGCCGACCTGCTTTGGCTCCGGCAATCCGGCCTGGAGGCTGCCATCTGCCAGCAGGCCGCCCGGGGCTGCATCGTCTTTGGCATCTGCGGCGGCTATCAGATGCTGGGCACCTCCATCCGGGACCCCCTGGGGGTGGAGGCCGCCGGAGTGACGGAAGTGAAGGGCATGGGCCTGCTGCCCATGGACACGGTGTTCCAGGGGGAGAAGGTGCAGCAGCAGACCAGCGGCGTGTTCGGGGAGATTCCCGGCGTCCTCCACAGCCTCAGCGGTATTCGCTACACCGGCTATGAGATTCACATGGGCAGAAGCCAGCAGCAGCTGGCCCCCCTGGTGAGCCGGGGCAATGTATACGGCAGCTATATCCACGGGATTTTCGACGGTGCAGGCATCTCCCAGGCCATCATCGGGGATCTGGCCCGCCGGAAGGGCATCGACCCCGGCACCCTGACGGTATTCGACCCGGAGCGCTACAAGCAGGAGCAGTATGACAAGCTGGCGGATGCGGTGCGGGGAGGCCTGGACATGGACTTTGTGTACCGGGTGCTGAATCGGGAGGTATAATACCGTTCCTAAATAGGAGAGTCCACAAACGCATCCGGCACGAAGTGCCCTCGGCTCCACCTCTGGGGGAGCTGGCAGCCCGAACGGGCTGACTGAGGGGGTGCCGTGTCGGTCATGGTGAAACTTACAAATTATGGATGCTTTCGTAGAGGATTCGTATAACATGGAAAAAGGAACTCTTTACGGCGTGGGGGTTGGCCCCGGTGACCCGGAGCTGATGACCCTGAAGGCGGTGAAAACCGCCCTGAGCTGCGACCTGATTGCCGTGCCCCACAGGGATGCCGCCAAATGCACCGCCCTGAAAATCGCCCTGGGCGCCGCCCCGGAGCTGGGGCAGAAGCCCCTGCTGACGGTGGATATGCCCATGACCAAGGACGCCGCCCTCCTGGAGGAAAGCTACCGCCGGGGGGCCGCCCTGCTGGAGGCGGAACTGGCCCAGGGGAAAAACGTATGCTTCCTCACCCTGGGGGATCCTACGGTGTATTCCACCTATCTGTACCTGCACCAGCGTGTCACCGCCCAGGGCTATCCCGGCGTTATCATCCCCGGAGTTCCCTCCTTCTGCGCCGCAGCGGCGGCCCTGGGCATCTCCCTGTGCGAAAATGACCAGCAGCTGCACATCATCCCCGGCACCTATACCACCACCCAGGCCCTAGACCTGCCTGGGGTGAAGGTAATGATGAAAAACAACCTCCCCGCCACCCTGAAGGCCCTGCGCCAAAGAAACACCCCTGTCTCTTATACACATCTG
>UROL01000211.1 GCA_900549495.1 uncultured Eubacteriales bacterium
TCAGATGTGTATAAGAGACAGGGATGCCGCCACCGGCAGCGTGGAGGGCAGCACCTCCCAAATCATTGACAAGATTTATGCCAACCACAAGGCCCTGGATCTGGACGTGGGCACCATGGAGCTGGATTTGGCCGACGACAACGCCGTCAGCTACAACACCGGCCTGAAAACCGGGGAGAAAATCCGCCAGGCCAGTGTCTCCGAGGCCATGATGGGCCAGGCCTATTCCCTGGTAGTGCTCCGGGTGAAGGATGCCGCAGATGCTCCGGAGATTGCCAAGGAGGTTTACGACAACGTAAACACCCGGAAATGGATTTGCGTAGAAGCGGACACCAAAACGGTGATGTACGCCGGGGATGTGGTGGTGCTGTTTATGATTGATTCCGAGTTCCGGGATGTGGCCACTGTAGAGTCCATCCAGGAGGCCTTCCGGGCCGTGTGCGGTGGCAGCATGACCATCGTAGGATAAGCTAGGGGCAGCGGCTTTGCAGGCCGCTGCCATTTCATTGGAGGGGATGCAATGCTTTTTTCCGGGCTGACCTTTTTATACTGCTTCCTGCCCACCGTGCTGGCGGTGTACTTTCTGGCTCCCGCCAAGGGAAAGAACGCCGTGCTGCTGGTGAGCAGTCTTGTTTTCTATGCCTGGGGGGAGCCCCGGCTGGCGCTGCTGATGGTGGGCTCCATTGGGGTATTTTATTTCTGCGGCCTGGCGGTAGGCCGGGAGGCAGGGCACCGGCGGCTCTGGCTGACGGTATCCGTGGCCATTGGCCTGGGGCTGCTGGGGGTGTTCAAATACGCCGACTTCTTCATCGGCTCGCTGAACGCCGCTCTGGGGCTCCGCATCCCGCTGCTGCGGCTGACCCTGCCCATTGGCATCAGCTTCTACACATTCCAGTGTATCAGCTATGTGGTGGACGTCTACCGGGGGGAGGTTCCGGCCCAGAGGAATGTTGTCTCCTTCGGGTGCTACGTGGCCCTCTTCCCCCAGCTGATTGCCGGGCCCATTGTCCGCTATCCCCAGGTGGCCCGGGAGCTGGCCCAGCGGAGCCATAGCCTGGAGGATTTTCACCTGGGGCTGCGGCGGTTCCTTTTCGGCCTGGGGAAAAAGGTGCTTCTGGCCAACCAGTTTGGGGAGCTGACCCGGCTGTTCCGGGACTCCGGGGAGCCGTCGGTGCTCTTCTGCTGGATGTATGCTCTGGCCTTCACCCTGCATATCTACTTTGATTTCTCCGGCTATTCCGATATGGCCATCGGCCTGGGCCGGATTTTCGGCTTCCGGTTCCCCGAGAATTTTGACTATCCCTATCTCAGCCCCAGCATCACCGCCTTCTGGCGGCGGTGGCACATGACCCTGGGTGGCTGGTTCCGGGACTATGTGTATATCCCCCTGGGGGGAAACCGGGTGAGCAAGGGCCGGTGGGTCTGCAATATATTGGCAGTGTGGATGCTCACCGGGCTCTGGCATGGGGCCAGCTGGAATTTTGTGGTATGGGGGCTGGTGTTTGCCCTCTTCCTGCTGCTGGAAAAGCAATTTCCGGCCCTGACCCGGCTGCCCAAGGGGGTGGCCCAGGTCTATGGAATGCTGGTGGTAACCCTGAGCTTTGTGCTTTTCAACGCAGAGAGCCTTGCCCAGGCGGGGGCGGATTTTTCCGGCCTGTTCGGTCTGGCGGGGCTGCCGGGGGTCACCGGGGAGTCCTTATATCAGCTGCGGAGCTTCGCCGTTCTCTTCCTCCTGGGTCTGGCCGGAGCCACCCCATGGCCGAAGAAATGGGGGCTGCGGCTATCGGCCAGATACCCATTGGCCGGGGTTCTGGCCATGGCCGGGCTGCTACTGGTGTGCACCGGCTATCTGGTGGACGGCTCCTTTAACCCCTTCCTGTATTTCCGATTTTAAGGAGGCGGTGAAATGAAAAAGAAATGTCTGTATCTTCTGGTTCCCGCCCTATGGCTTGCCCTGTCGGTGGCGCTATGGTTCGGCCCCAGGCAGGAAATCTCCCAGTGGGAGCGGCGAAAATTGCAGCAATTTCCCCAGGCCAATGCTGCCTCCCTGCTTAGTGGCCGGTTTATGAGCCAGTTTGAGAGCTTCTGTCAGGACCAATTCCCCCTGCGGGAGCCCTTCCGGCGGCTTAAGGCGGTGTTTGGCTACAGCCTGGTACACCGGCTGGACAACAACGGCATTTATCTGGCCCAGGGCAGCGCCGCAAAGCTGGAATACCCCCTGAATACCGCCTCGGTGGAAAAGGCAGTGGAGAAATTTCAGGCTGTCTATGACCGGTATTTACAGGGGAGCACCGGGAAAATTCTATTCAGCGTCGTGCCGGACAAGGGCTATTATCTGGCGGAGGCCAACGGCTACCCGGCCATGGACTATGCCGCCATGTTTGAGGCCTTCCAGGCCATTCCCTGGGCGACCTATGTGGATTTGACCCCGGCGCTGGACAAAACCTGCTATTACCGGACGGACCTACACTGGAAGCAGGAGTGCCTTCTGGATGCGGCGGCCCTGCTGGCCCAGGCCCTGGAGGTAGAAATCGAAACGGACTATGTCCCCACCAAATTGGAGCGGCCCTTTTATGGGGTATACTACGGTCAGGCAGCCCTGCCCATGGGCCCGGACTCCCTCTGGATTCTGGAAAGCGACACCCTGCGGGCCTGTAGGGTTCACAATTTTGAAACCGGTGAGGACAGCCCGGTGTACAATCTGGAAAAGAGCACCGGCCGGGATATGTATGATGTGTTCCTCTCCGGGCCGGTATCGGTGCTGACGGTGGAAAATCCGGCGGCAGACACCCAGCGGGAGCTTATCCTCTTCCGGGATTCCTTTGCCAGCAGCCTGGCCCCCCTGCTGCTTCCGGGGTACGCCAAGATTACCCTGGTGGATATCCGCTATATCCCCGCCGACAATCTGGAGAAATACGTCTCCTTTGAAAACCAGGATGTACTCTTTCTATACAGCACCCTGGTGCTGAACCAGAGCAGTATGCTGAAATAACGCAGACACCGCAGAAGGGTTGCCCCTCTGCGGTGTCTTTTTCTATTTTCCCGGTTCCGCCCCTGCCGCTCTGGCGTAGCTCAGCAGGGAGCAGACGGTGATGCCGCCCAGGCAGACGGTCATGGCGGTGTAGCTGAACAGGGCCAGATCTCCATGGCGCTGGACATAGTACTCCATGTAGCCGGCGCCGCCCAGCATGGCCAGCATGGCCAGCCACAAGGGGATATACCACCACCGCAGCCCCCGGCGCTTTACCATCCGCAGGGCCAGTATTACGCTCACCGCCACCAGAGCAATGGCGCTGAGCAGCTGCACCACGCTGATAAAGCCGTTGCTGCGCATATACAGCGAGTCATACCGGGTACTGTCCAGCACCGCCTGGGACAGGCCGTACAGCAGCAGGAAAATCAGGGTCACATCCCCCTGCCTGCGCCGGTTGGCCAGGAAGAAGAAGGCCTGTCTCTTATACACATCTC
>UROL01000212.1 GCA_900549495.1 uncultured Eubacteriales bacterium
GCCCCAGGGCGAAGGGGCCCCGGAGTGGGCCAGCTTTGCCCCCATGCCCCCCTGCCATGAGGGCATCCGGATTCCCGCCGGGGTGGGCTACGCCGCCAAGGGGGCCAATCTGGAGCAGTTCGGCACCGGCTTCACCGGGCAGATGTATGTGCTGTCCAACCTGCTGACCTTTGAATACCTATGGAGCGAGGTTCGGGTGAAGGGCGGTGCCTACGGCACCGGCTTCCGGGTGGGCCTCACCGGCGACCTGGCTGCCAGCAGCTACCGGGATCCCACCCCCGGCAAGACCCTGGACACCATAGACGGCTGCGCCCGGGCCCTTCGGGCGCTGTGCGCCCAGGGCACGGAGCTGACCAAATACATTCTGGGTGCCATGACCGATGCCGACCCCCTGCTGGGTGCCCGGGAGACCATGGCCGCCGCCGAAATCCGCTATCTGCGCCACACCACCCAGGCGGATGTGGTACGCCGCCGCCGGGAGCTGCTGGGCTGCACCGGGGCGGAGCTGGCAGCCCTGTGCCCCATCCTGGAGCAGGTGGCCGCCCAGGGCAGCAGCTGCATCATTGCCGGAGAGCAGCAGCTGGAGGCCAGCCGGGAGCATATCCAGGAAATGACAGAAATTCCCTGCTAAAAGCCGGAGTATGAACGGAATGTGAAGAAATCTCAGATGGTTTGTGAATTTTAGCACTCTTCCATTGACAGTGCTAAAAATCGTGGTATACTACAGGTGTCCCTTGAGAGAGGGACGGGAACAAAAGCACATGCGCCAACGGTTGGCATTCTATCCACCGCCCGCGAGAAATGAATTGGAGGAATGACTTATGTTGCCCAGCATTTTTGGTGAAAACCTGTTTGATGATTTCTTTGCAGACCCCTTTGGTCTGGTAGCTCCTGCCCGCACCGACGAGGCGCTGTATGGCAAGCACGCCCGGAACATGATGAAGACCGATGTCCGGGAGAGGGACGGCTCCTATGAGCTGGATGTTGACCTGCCCGGCTTCAAGAAGGACGAAATCCAGGTGGATTTGAAGAACGGCTATCTGACCATCTCCGCCGAGAAGGGTCTGGACAAGGACCAGAAGGATGACAACAGCAAGTACATCCGCCGGGAGCGTTACGCCGGTGTGATGCGCCGCAGCTTCTATGTGGGCAATGCCCTCCGCCCGGAGGACATCAGCGCCAAGTACGAGGACGGCATCCTGAAGCTCTCCGTGCCCAAGGCCGTGAAGAAGGAGCTTCCCCAGTCCACCAGCGTGGCCATTGACTGAACCAACAGAGCTTTCCTTAGGGCTCCCCAGTTTTTGGGAGCCCTTATTTTCTATGGCAAACGTTCATAAATTATTCATACTCTCCCGGTGGATATTTTGGTATAATGGAGAAAAATTTCCGGTGGAGGATAAAAAATGGTAACAAAAGACATTTGCTATGTGGGGGTCAATGACCATCAGGTGGATCTGTTCGAGGGGCAGTATGCAGTGCCCCAGGGCATGGCCTACAACTCCTATGTGATTCTGGGGGAGAAGGTAGCGGTGATGGACACCGTGGATGCCCGCTTTGGGGAGCAGTGGCTGAAGAATCTGGAGGCGGCGCTGGCCGGGCGCAGCCCGGACTATCTGGTGGTGCAGCACATGGAGCCGGATCACTCTGCCAGCATTCAGCTTTTCCTACAGCGCCATCCCGGGGCTACTCTGGTGGGCAACGCCAAGACCTTCGGGATGCTGGAACAGTTTTTCCCCCATCTGCCGGAGGCAAAGCGTCTGGTGGTGAAGGATGGGGATGTGCTGCCTCTGGGGGGCCATACGCTGCACTTCCTCTTCGCCCCCATGGTGCACTGGCCTGAGGTGATGGTCAGCTACGAGGAGGTGGACAAGGTGCTGTTCTCCGCCGACGGCTTTGGCAAGTTCGGTGCTCTGGATGTATCCCAGGACTGGGACGACGAGGCCCGGCGCTACTACATTGGCATAGTGGGCAAGTACGGAATGCAGGTACAGAAGCTGCTGAAGGCTGCCTCTGCCCTGGACATTGCCATTATTTGTCCCCTCCATGGGCCGGTACTGAAGGAGAATTTGGGGCACTATCTGGAAAAATATGATATCTGGTCCTCCTATCGGCCAGAGGAGCGGGGTGTGGTGATTGCCTACGCCTCCATCTACGGCCACACCCGGGATGCTGCCCAGCAGCTGGGCCGGGAGCTGGAGGCTTTGGGGCAGAAGGTGGTTCTGGCAGACCTGGCCCGGCGGGATATGGCCCAATGTGTGGCGGATGCCTTCCGCTACGACCGGCTGGTATTGGCCAGTGTGACCTACAACGGCGACATTTTCCCCTGTATGCACGCCTTCCTCCACGCCCTGACGGAGCGGAGCTATCAGAATCGCACGGTGGCCTTTATGGAAAACGGCACCTGGGCCCCTGCCGCCGCAAGAATCATGGCTGCCGCTCTGGAAAAGAGCAAGAATCTGGTCTTCGCTCAGGAGAAGGTCACCCTGCGCTCCGCCATGAACGACGACACCCTCCAAAGCATCCGCCGTCTTGCCCAAGAGCTTTCTATTTAATTGCGCTTTGGGATAGTACCTATACGGTAGGTGCCCTGACCCGCCCGGTATCGTTTTTGCGGAGGAAACCGGGGGCGTGCGTGGGGGCTTTGTGAGGCATTCGTTTGGGAGCCTTGCGGCGGCGGGAGAAAGATGAGAGTATTCACTACAACATACAACAGGAGGATTTCAGGATGAAGGATATCGTAGCAATCGGAGAGGTGCTCATTGACCTGACCCAGAAGGGGACGGACGAATTGGGGGTTGGGCAATATGCGGCCAATCCCGGGGGCGCACCGGCCAATCTGGCGGTGGCGGCGGCCCGGCTGGGGGCGGACACCGCCTTTGTAGGCAAGGTGGGAGACGACGCCTTCGGCCACTATCTGAAAGCGGTTCTGGCAGAAAACCATGTGGATGTTCAGGGTGTGCTGGTGGATGCCAAGGAGCACACCACCCTGGCGGTGGTCAGTGTGGACGGCAGCGGAGAGCGGAGCTTCTCCTTCTACCGGGATCCCAGCGCCGATGTGAATCTGCGGGCGGAGGAGATTCCCGCCCAGCTGCTGAAGGATACCCGGGTACTCCACTTTGGCTCCGTCAGCCTCACCGCCGAGCCTGCCCGGAGCGCCACTGTGTACGCCGCCAAGACTGCCCGGGAAAACGGCTGCCTGGTGAGCTATGACCCCAACTACCGGGCCAGCCTGTGGAGCAGCCAGGAGGAGGCCGTGGCCCAGATGAAGGCCGCCCTGCCCCTGTGCGATATTCTGAAAATCTCCGACGAGGAGCTGCCCCTGCTCACCGGCCTCACCGACCCTGTGGAGGGCTCCCGGCAGCTGTGCGCCCTGGGCATCCGGCTGGTGTTCGTGACCCTGGGGGCGGAGGGTGCCTTCTTCCGTCTGGGTGAGCAGACCGGCAGCGTTCCCGGCATCCGGGTAACGG
>UROL01000213.1 GCA_900549495.1 uncultured Eubacteriales bacterium
GGGCAATGGGGAAGCAGTCCCGGGACACGGCAATAATGCCCAGCTTTACTTGGGGGATGTTGTTCATAATTTTACGCTCCTTCTAATACATTATATAACATATTATTTCGCGTTTCGCTCCGCTTCCTGCGGGGCACAGAATCGCTTCTTCTATTATAATTCCCGGAGGGGAAAAAGTCGATAGCTTCTCAGTTGACAATATAGCCAAATTATCTGGATTAGTTTGCGATTTCTTCCCGGGGTATTATGTGGAAAATGCGAAGAAACGCCGATTTTGACAAAAGCTGTGCCATCCATTGACAAAATGCAAATTGGGGATTTACATTGGGAAAAAGCCGTGCTATAATCCTCAAACCAATGAAAAAACCATGTGGAGGGCATCCCAAAAATGGAAAAAACCAAGCGCATCACCGACATGACCCAGGGCAGCCCCTGGCATCACATCATCACCTTTTCCATGCCCCTGTTGGTGGGCAATCTGTTTCAGCAATTCTACAATCTGGTGGATTCCCTGGTGGTGGGCAACTACGTGGGAGCGGACGCTCTGGCGGCGGTGGGCACCTGCGGAAGCCTGGGCTTTCTGTTCTTTTCCCTGAGCTCCGGCCTGGCCATCGGCATCGGCATTCTGGCCTCCCAGTTCTTCGGGGCCCGGGATGAGGAGATGATCCGGGCCACCATTGCCAACTCCGTGTATATTCTGGTGATTGCCGGGACGGCGGTGAGCCTGGTGGGCTACTTCGGGGCCTCCTGGCTGCTGCATCTGCTCCGGGTTCCGGAATCGGTATTTGCAATGTCCCTGACCTATTTGCAGGTGACAAGCCTGGGCATTGTGGCAGTGGCGCTGTATAACGGCGTGGCCGCCCTGCTCCGGGCCCTGGGCGACGCCCAGTCCCCCCTGTATTTTCTGATTCTGTCCTGCGTGATGAACATTGTGCTGGATTTGGTCTTTGTGCTGTATCTGAATATGGGGGTTTACGGCGTGGCCCTGGCCACCATTATTTCCCAGTACTTCTCCTTCCTGGTCAGCGTGGTATACGCCTGGAAGAAGGTATCCTATTTCCGCCTGAGCCGGGAGGAATGGCGGCCCCATTGGCGAATTGTAGTTCGGTGCATGAACCTTGGCGTACCTATGGCCCTGCAAAACGCTTTGATTGCCCTGTCCACCATGATTTTGCAGGGAGTGGTGAACAGCTTCGGCCAGACGGTGATGGCCGCCTACACCGTAATGGGCAAGGTGGAGCAGCTGGTGGGTATGCCCTATGGGGCACTGGGCACCGCCATCACCAGCTTCGCCGGGCAGAACCTGGGGGCAGGAAAAATTGACCGGGTGAAGCAGGGCTACAAGGTCTCCTGGCTGCTGGTGCTGGGGCTGAGCATTGCCATGCTGCCCTTCTTCTGGCTCCTGGGGGGCAAAATCGTCCAGTGCTTCGTTAACGATGCAGAAGTAATTGCCATCGGGGCCAAGGCCCTGCGGATTAACAGCCTGTTCTACTTCCCCCTGGGCATGATTTACATTCCAAGAGGACTGCTCAACGGCTGCGGCGATGCCCGGTTCAGCCTGATTAACGGCGCTGCGGAGGTAATTTGCCGCATTGTCTTTGCCGCTGTGCTGGTGCGCATCCCCGGGGTGGGCTACTGGGGCATCTGGCTGACCCAGGGCCTCACCTGGACCGTCACCAGCCTGGTGTGCATCCACCGCTATGCCCAGGGCAAGTGGCAGCATCTGACCCTGGTGCAATGAATCTTCAAAGAATTGGCGTGCTTCGGCACGCCTTTTCTTTTTGGGCGAAATGATTGGTTTTCCTCTGCCCGGAGGGGCGGTTTTGTAAAGAAAGCTGAATTTAACAAAAAATATCAGAATTGCCAATTCCATTTTGTGGATTCTGCTGTTATACTAAATGCGTACACAGGGAATCTCCCCTGGCGTTCAAAAATTTTAATTCAGGAGGAAACACCGATATGAAGAGAATCATTGCAATGCTGCTGGCAGTGTGCATGGTCATGGGTTTGGCCGTCTACGCCGCAGGTACCGTCTCTGCCGAGGATGATGTGAAGTCCATCATCGCCCAGGCACAGGATATGACCCTGGAAGAGCTGGCCAAGAAGGCCATTGAGGAATCCAACGGCAAGAAGTTCTATGGCGTGGGCAACTCCAGCCGCGGCAAGAGCGCTCTGCCTCTGTTCATCGCCTATCTGCAAACCATCGACCCCAGCTACAACATGGAGTTCGAGTGGCAGCAGCCCAAGAACAACAAGATTTTCGACCAGCTGACTGCTGACTCCCTGAAGCCCACCGGCACCTTCGCCATGACCCTGATTCAGGACGGCAACCAGATTCAGTCCAAGATGGTGGACACCGGCGTGCTGGACACCTTCATCCCCAAGGACTGGGCCGAGGCCAACGGCACCACCGCCGCTGACTACGAAGGCTTCCTGCCCCTGCAGACCCTGAACAAGGTATTTGAATACAACTGCACCGGCGACAAGACCTACACCAACTGCTGGGACTTCGTAGCCGAGGGCGAGCATGGCCTGTTCATGGACATCGACTCCGAAATCGTGGGCAAGAACTTCCTGTACATGCTCACCGAGGATACCTACGCCGCATGGCTGCGGGAGGCCTACGAGGCTCTGCCCGCCGACCAGCAGGCTTACTTCGCACCTGTCATCGAGGAGATGCAGGCTGACGCCGAAGACCTGGGCCTGGGCGAGGACGGCGCTTACGCCCTGGCTTGGATCAAGCTGTGGGTGGAGAGCTACTCCGCACAGACCGACGACGGCCCCATCTGCAACACCCTGGTTTCCAACTCCGCTACCGACCAGTTCGGCCTGCTGGTGTACTCCAAGCTCCGCTCCGTGGAAGAGTCCGACACCGTCTCCGTGAACAACGTGAAGGTGGCCGCTTATCAGGACGGCTATCAGGGCATCGGCGGCTATGGCTACTGCCATTACCTGTTCGTCACCGACAATTCCCCCATGCCCTGGACTGCCTGTGCATTCATCGCCTACATGACCTGCACCGTGGACGGCTTCTCCGCCTGGGGCAAGGACATGGGCGGCTACTCCTCCAACCCCACCGTGGCTGCTGACAACGAGGCCAAGTTCCACCACATGACCGGCGGCATGGCCGAGGACGGCACCACCGTGGAATTCGCTGCCAAGAACGACGCCGGCTACGACTGGTGGACCAACCAGGGCAAGCTGGTTCTGGAGGATCCCCAGTACTGTGCAGACGTTGCCTTCACCGTGGGCAGCTGGATTGAGATGCTGGACAAGTACAGCGCCGACTAACAGACTATGCAGGCGCTGAGGACACTCAGTTCTAACTAAACGCAAATTGGGCGCCTCTGGAAATTCTACATTCCCAGAGGCGCCCTTTTTAGACCACCCACATGCCAGATTTCGCCCCTACGGGAGGAAGAATAGAATAGGAGTAGTAAATTCCGTAGGGGCGGCT
>UROL01000214.1 GCA_900549495.1 uncultured Eubacteriales bacterium
AGAGACAGGTCGAACAGGTCGCCGTCGGCATCCTCCACCGCAGTCACATCCTCCAGCACCGCCGCCTCTTCGGCTACGGTTTCCTCCGGGCTCTCCTGGGTGGAGGCTGCATGGAGCTGCTGCATGATATCGTCTAAGCTGTAGTCCAATTCTTTTTCGTTATCCATATTCGGTTCCTCCGGGAATCAGCCCAGGCGCTGGCGCAGGGCCTCGTAGAGCAGAATGGAAGCGGCGGCGGAGGCGTTCAGCGAGCTGATGCGGCCCCGCATGGGGATGTTTACCATCACGTCGCAGTTCTTGCGTACCAGCTGGCTCAGCCCGGCACCCTCATTGCCGATGACAATGGCAGTGGGGCCGGACAAATCCGCCTGATACATGGGGATGGAGCCCTCGGCAGCGGTGCCGAAAACCCACACGCCCTTCTCTTTCAGCTCACCAATGGCGGCGCTGATGTTGGTCACCCGGGCCACCTTCATATATTCCACTGCACCGGCAGAGGCTTTGGCCACTGTGGCCGTCAGCCCCACGCTGCGCCGCTTGGGGATAATCACTCCATGGGCTCCGGCGCACTCGGCGCTGCGGAGGATGGCCCCCAGATTGTGAGGGTCGGACAGTTCGTCGCAAATGACAATCAGGGGAGTTTCTCCACGGCTGGCGGCTTCCTCCAGGATATCGTCAATAGAGTAGTACACATGGGCGGCTGCCTGGGCAATCACACCCTGGTGGGCATGGGTAAAGGACATGGCGTCCAGCTTCCGCCGGTCCACCGGCACTACCACCGCCCCGGCCTCCTTGGCTTCGGCGGCCAGACGTTGCAGCCCCCGGTCAATCTCTCCGGCGGCGATAAACACCTTGTCTACCGTCCGGCCACTTTTCAGCGCCTCTTGCAGGGCGTTGCGGCCCTCCAGCTGCCCTTCGGTTTCTTCCGCAGCTGCTCCGGCTGCTGCCTCCCGCCCAACCCGGCGATTTTTTTCATACATCTCGGAATCCTCCGTATTCTTCGGAAATAAAATTCATAGTTTTGCACATTATATCAGATTTTCCCCGGATTTACAATAGTTATTTTTAGGGCTTCGGTGGCGTTTTGCAGCGATACAATTGATGAGAGATCAAAATAGTAGAAAACGGCGATAGGGCCTGTTAAAATCAAGCTGCCACCCAGCCATTCACAAAGGACACCACCGATATGAAAATGATAACACAAAAAAGGAATTGGAAATATTTGCCTAGGCAATAAGCGAAAAGGCGTATGCGGTCAAACCGTTTCAGCAAACAGAAACCATAGCCTTGCTGAACCGGCATGACCATGCCCTATCTTTGATTTTTCAAAAAGAATTAACAGAAAGATAACAGCAAAAAATAGAATCATTCATTGCCGAATGCGGAAAAGTGTGTTATGATAGTCCCAATTACCTGTAAAGAAAGGCTTGTGCCCCGAAGGGCAAGGTTATGTTATGAGCTCAGAATCCCAAAACCCCAAAAACCCCAAAAATCCCATGGACAATGTGCCAAAGGGAAGCGTCTGGACGGCGCTGATTATCACATTGGCGCTGGTGCTGCTTATCAGCTGGGTATACAGCTCCATTTCCGGCAGCCAGTATACGGAGACCAGCGTCAGCGAATTCCTGGAGGCCATGGATGAAGACAATCTGGCCGAGGTGGAATTCCGCTATGACCGGGTGGTGTACCTGACCAAAACCGAGGCGGTAAAGCCTGCTTCCCAGCAGAAGGCCTGCTACACCGGTCTGCCCGGTGGCGGCGACTATCTGGCCCTGTCCCAGCGGCTGGAGGACATGGGGGTGCATGTCACCAAGCAAATCACGGAAGACAATTCCATGATTATGATGATTTTGTCCTATGCCATCACCTTTGCCATTTTGTTTGTCTTCATGCGGATGATTACCAAGCGCATGAGCGGCGAGGGAATGATGGGGGGCTTCGGCAAGAGCAAGGCCAAAATGTATATGGAGAAGCAGACCGGTGTCACCTTTAAGGACGTAGCCGGTCAGGATGAGGCCAAGGAATCCCTGGGTGAAATCATCGACTTCCTTCACAATCCCCAGAAATACACCGAGATTGGTGCCAAGCTGCCCAAGGGCGCTCTGCTGGTGGGCTCCCCCGGTACCGGCAAGACATTGCTTGCCAAGGCGGTAGCAGGGGAGGCAGGGGTTCCTTTCTTCTCCATCTCCGGCTCCGACTTTGTGGAGATGTTCGTGGGCATGGGCGCCAGCCGGGTGCGAGACCTGTTCCAGCAGGCGGCGAAGGTGGCTCCCTGCATCATCTTCATTGACGAAATCGATGCTGTGGGCCGCTCCCGGGACAACCGCTACGGCAACAACTCCGAGCAGGAGCAGACACTGAACCAGCTGCTCAATGAAATCGACGGCTTCGAGCCCTCTAAGGGCATTGTGTGTTTGGCGGCTACCAACCGCCCGGAAATTCTGGATAAGGCCCTGCTCCGCCCCGGCCGCTTTGACCGGCGTATCATTGTGGACCGTCCCAACCTCCAGGGCCGATTGGATACCCTGAAGGTGCATACCCGGAAAATCAAGCTCAGCGACGATGTGGATTTGAAGAAGATTGCCCAGGCCACCGCCGGTGCGGTGGGTGCGGATTTGGCCAACCTGGTGAACGAGGCTGCCCTGCGTGCCGTGCGCCACGGTCGCCAGCTGGTGACCCAGGAGGATTTGATGGCCTCCTTCGAAACCGTGATTGCCGGTACCGAGAAAAAGCACACCGTCATGACCGATACGGAAAAGCGGCTGGTGTCCTATCACGAGGTGGGCCATGCCCTGGTGGCGGCCCTGGAAAAGCACTCCCAGCCGGTTTCCAAGATTACCATTGTGCCCCACACCTCCGGCGCTCTGGGCTATACCATGCAGATGCCCGAGGAGGAGAAATTCCTGAACACCCTGGACGAGCTGAAAACCGAGCTACGAACTCTGGTGGGTGGCCGGGCGGCAGAGCAGCTGGTCTTTGGTACCCAGACCACCGGCGCCTCCAACGATTTGCAGCGGGCCACCTCCCTTGCCCGGAACATGGTCAGCCAGTATGGCATGAGCCAGAAGCTGGGCCTGATGACCACTGCCACAGTGGAGCATCAGTACCTGGACGGCCAGGCCTATATGGACTGCGCCCAGTCCACCGCCGCTGTGGTGGATGAGGAAGTGAAAAAGCTGCTGGACGACAGCTACTGTGCTGCCCTCTCCATCCTGGGCGAACACCGTGCCCTGCTGGATGAGGTGGCCGAGTTCCTGCTGATGAAGGAAACCATCACCGGCGAGGAGCTGATGCGCTTCGTCAACGCTGCCGAAAAGCCCGCCATCGCCGAGCCCACAGCCGACGAGGAGCCCAAGGAAGAACAATAAGGGAAAATCCCCGATAAGAATCACCCCTGTCTCTTATACACATCTCCGAGCCCACGAGACCGAGGCTGATCTCG
>UROL01000215.1 GCA_900549495.1 uncultured Eubacteriales bacterium
GAGACAGTCTCTGAGGGAGCCGGCAGCCCGCAAGGGCTGACTTAAGCGCCCACGACAATTGCACGAGAAATATTTCGTGAACAGTAGGGGCGGCATAATTAGCCGCCCGAAAGCCAATGGGTCTGGGCATTTTATTCTAACCCCTCACTTTCGATACTTTTCTGGCGGCTGGTAGCCGCCCCTACGGCATAATTCTGGAATTGTTCAAAGAATTATAACCCATGCAATCGTCGTAGGGAGGGCCATATCGCCGTTGTAAATTCCCCGGCGGTATGCTATGATAAGATAAGAGAAATTTGCCGAATCCCTCATTTCATCCCTCACGGATGATGGATTCAATGAGGGATTTGGTGATAGAATACAGGCAAGGTGATGCAGACCATGTACAACAAGAAGCCCCCCTTTGAAATCACAGCGGCCATGCTGGAGCAGGTTGCGGAGATTGCGGAATTGGTTGGCCGCATCAGCGTTTCCGCCACCCTGAGTACCAACCCTATGCTGCGGCGGACAAACCGAATCCGAAGCGTGTATTCCTCCCTGGCCATTGAGCAGAATACCCTGAGCCTGGAGCAGGTGACGGCGGTTCTGGCGGGCAAGCGGGTGCTGGCCCCGCCCAGGGACATTGCCGAGGTCAAAAATGCCTATGAAATCTACGAGCGGATGGATTCCCTGAATCCCTACTCCGTTGAGGATTTGTTAACCGCCCACGCCATAATGACCCGGGGGCTAACCCAGGAATCCGGCTGCTTCCGCACCGGGGCGGTGGGGGTGGTGGACCGGGAGGGCAATATTCTCCACTTTGGCGCCCTACCGGATTATGCCCCAGGCCTGACCAGGGAGCTGCTGGAATGGGCCCAAAAAAGCGAAATGCATATGCTGATAAAAAGCTGCGTATTCCACTATGAGCTGGAGCTGATTCACCCCTTTGCCGACGGAAACGGCAGAATGGGGCGGCTGTGGCATACCGTGCTGCTGGCCCGGTGGAAGCCGGTGTTTGCCTGGCTTCCGGTGGAATCCATGATTCACGACCGGCAGGAGCAGTACTATGCAGCCATCAACCAGTCCAATTCCGAGGGGGAATCCACGGCATTCATCGAATTTATGTTAACCGCCATCCGGGATACCCTGGCAGAGGCCATACAGGCAACCGATGCAAGCGGCATGGAGCCGGATGCCCTGCGCTGGATGAAAATCCAGCAGTTCCTGAAAAGAAACGGCAGCATTACCAATGGGGACGTGCAGAAAATGCTGGGGGTCTCTTCCGCAACGGCCAACAGAATCCTATCCCGGCTGGTATCTGAGGGAAAAATTCAAAAAACCCGCATTGGAAGATATTGGAGCTATATCCTGTAGCCCCCTGCTTCCGGGGAACAAAAAAGCCGCCTGGGCAGGCGGCAGCACAAGGCCGGAGCCTCCAACCGGGAGACTCCGGCTTGTTTTATGCTATGGTTTTCTTGGCTTAGTCGTTGTAGCCGGTTTTCTTGCGGTAGTACATCACGCCGAAGGTGACGGGAATGGCGATGGCCACCACCACGGTCAGCAGCAGGATCATGCCCCAGGGGCCGCCGGACTTGGCGGCGGTGGCGCCCTGCTTGATGGTAAAGCCGGTGCTGGCCTTGCCGTCCTTGGAGACGATGCTCAGGGTGTGGCGGCCCAGGCTCAGCCGCTTCAGGTAGCTGGCGCTGAGCTCAATCACCGTGGAGCCCTCGCTGACGGAGTAGTTCCCGGCGGTGACGGTGGCACCGTCCACCTCGATGCGGTCAAACTTGGCATACTCGGCATTGGAGCGGAAGACCATGCCCTGGTTGGAGGTGTTCAGCCATGTGGCCTCGCCGCCCTCGGTGACCTGGTATTCCACGGTGTTGTCCATCCGCTGTCTGCACACGTCGCAGCGGCCGTCGCCGTTGCTGTCCACGTGGCCGGTGGCGGGGATAACCACGCTCTGATGGTCGTTGATGGGGGTCTTGCAGGTGACGTCGGTGAACCAGGCGCCGCACTCGCAGGTGTAGTAGCCGGTGTTGCCGTCGGTGGTGCAGGTGGCAGCCTTGGCGGGCACCTTGGTCAGGTGGCTGGTGTGGACGTGGGCCTCCTCCTTGGAGTAGCCGCAGACGGTGCACTTGCCGCTGTTGTCAAAGCTATGGGCTACCAGATCCCCCTTGGCCCCGCAGCGGGAGCAGACGGTCCAGTGGTAGTTGGCATCCTTGCCCCAGGTGCCGGAGGCGGTGTGGCCCAGGGCGTTGCCATAGGTAAAGGTCTCGGTACCCTTGGCCCCGCAGGAGCAGCTCTTGTAGTACACCGCAGGGCTGGTGCAGGTGGCCTGGCTCTTCAGGAAGGCGGAGGAGGGATTCATCTGGTCGAAGGTGTGGGTCTGCTCCAAAGTCTCGGTTTTGGTCAGGTTGCACACGGTGCAGGTGTAGGTCTTCATGCCGGTGGTGGTGTGGGTGGGCCACACGTTTACCACACCGGCGTTCCACTGGTGCTCACCCAGGCCGCTGACCACATTGGTGTGCTCGCAGGTGGCGGGGTGCCAGTGATAGGTGGCGTTGCCCTGCCAGGCGGTGGAGAAGGTGTGCTGGTGGGTGGAGGGCTCCACCTCTTCGGTCTTGGTAGCGCCGCAGACGGAGCAGGTATAGGTCTTCACGCCCTTTGTGGTGGCGGTGGGCTGGGTGGTAATCACGCCGGGGTTCCAGATGTGGTCGGCCACCTGAATCTTCTCGTTGGTGTGCTCACAGGTGGCAGCCTTCCAGTGCTGCAATTCGTTGTAGCTCCACTTGTCGGCAAAGGTGTGGCCCTTGGCGTTGCCATAGGGGAAGGTGTCGGTGCCCGCCAGGCCGCAGGTGCAGCTGTAGTAATACTGGGCGGGGGTGGTGCAGGTGGCGGCGGCGGCCAGATACTTGTCCTGGGCCACCATCTGGTTGAATTCATGGGCCTGGCCGGGGATGACCTCGGTCTTCTGGTAGCCGCAGTCCAGGCAGGTATACAGCTTCTCGCCGTCTACTGCGTGGCCGGCGTTCTTGGTGATTTCGCCGTAGTTCCAGCGGTGGGGGCCGAAGCTGCCCTGCTCGCCGGTGTGCTCACAGGTGGCGGGGTGCCAATGGTTCTCTGCATCGAAGCTCCACTTGTCGGAGAAGCTATGGCCCTTGGCCTGGCCGTAGGCAAAGGTTTCGGTGCCCTTCTCGCCGCAGATGCAGCTGTAGTAGTACTCTGCCGGGGCGGTGCAGGTGGCCTCGCTCTTCAGGTACTTGGCATCGGTGTTCATCTGGTCGAAGACGTGCTCCGTGGTGGGGCTCACCGTCTCACTCTTCTGTGCGCCGCAGACGGTGCAGGTGTAGACCATGGTACCGGCGGTGGTGTGGGTGGGCTGGAGGGTGATTTCACCGGCGTTCCACTGGTGGGGGCCGTAGCTGTCGGTAATGTCCGGG
>UROL01000216.1 GCA_900549495.1 uncultured Eubacteriales bacterium
ATCAGCCTCGGTCTCGTGGGCTCGGAGATGTGTATAAGAGACAGGTGTTGGCCACCACCCGCTCGCTGACCACGGCCCCATTGTTCCGGATGACCTGAATCTTTCGGGGGTGGAGCATTTGGGCGGTGTTGCGCCGCAGGCTCTTGAAAAGCAGCAGCACCCGGGCCACCTTGATGCCGCCGCCGGTGGAGCCGGCACAGGCACCCACCACCATCAGGCAGAGCAGAATGGTTTTGGAGAAGCTGGGCCATAGGTCAAAATCCGTGGTGGCGTAGCCGGTGGTGGTGATGATGCTGCTCACCTGGAAGGCGGCATGGCGCAGGGTTTCCCCAAAGCTGGGGTAGTAGCCCCATAGGTTCCATACAATCAGGGCGATGCTGCCCAGGACGATGCCAATATACAGCCGCAGCTCCTCGTCTTTGAAGACACTCTTCACCTGGCGCAGGGCCAGCAGGTAATAGCAGCTGAAATTCACACCGAACAGCAGCATAAAGACGGTGGTAACATTCTGGATATAGGGGCTGAAGCTGGCAATGGAGTCGTTTTTAATGCCGAAGCCACCGGTTCCGGCGGTGCCGAAGGCGGTGCACAGGGCATCCAGAATGGGCATATCCCCCAGCAGCAGGAGGACAAAATCCACCGCCGTCAGGATGATGTACAGCAGGTATAGAATCCCGGCGGTTTTTCGCATTTTTGGCACCAGCTTGCCCACACTGGGGCCGGGGCTTTCCGCCCGGAGCAGGTGCATGGTAAAGCCCTGCTCGCTGCCCTTGGTGGGGGCGATGGCCAGCAGGAACACCAGCACACCCATGCCGCCCACCCAGTGGGTGAAGCTGCGCCAGTACAGCAGCCCCTTGGCCATGGACTCTACATCCGGCAGGATGGAGGCACCGGTGGTGGTGAAGCCGGACACGGTTTCAAACAGGGCATCGATATAGCCGGGGATGGCCCCGGAAATGTAGAAGGGCAGGGCGCCAATCAGACTGAGGGTAAACCAGCTCATGGCGACGCACATCATGCCCTCGGTGGCATAGAAGGCGCTTTTGGCATCCCGGCAGAACAGATACATGGGAATCCCCAGCAGGACAATGACACCCAGGGTCACCAAAAAGCCGTGGACAGCGGCATCCTCCCCGCAGACCAGGCTGATAAACATGGCCGGAATGAGAAAAATGCCCTCCATCAGGAGAATTTGGGCGGTAAACCGCCCCATCATCTTATAATTCATGGTGCACTCCCATCAGGCAAAGATGTCGTTGAGCTGGTAGAGCACCTCTCGGCTGTTGGTGACCACCAGAACAATGTCCCCGGGCTGGAACATGGACTCGCCGTTGACCAGCTCCGGTGCGGCTCCGTGGGCAATGGAGACCAGCAGCACATTGGGCTTCAGCTTGATTTGCTTCAGGGGTTCGCCGCAGTGGCGGGTGTGCTCGTCCACCATGAATTCCATGGCCTCCACCTGGCCGTCGGCAATGGAGTGGACGGACAGGGCGGCACCGGTTTGGTTCTTCATTGCCCGAACATACCGGGCAATGTTGCTGCTGCACAGATCCTTGGGGCAGATGACACTGCCCAGGGACAGGCTGTCAATCAGACTCCGGTTGTCTGCATTGCTCAGCCGGGTGATGACCTGGGGCACTCCGCAGGTGGCGGCATACAGGGAGACAATCATATTCAGCTCGTCCGACCCGGTGCAGGTGACCAGTGCATCATACTGGGCCATTCCTTCGCTGAGGAGCAAATCCTGGTCACTGACATCCCCCAGAATGATATCCGTATCCGGCAGCCAGGCGCTTAACTCCTGGCAGCGCTGGAGGCTGGACTCTACGATTTTCACTGCCATGCCGTCCTTTTGCAGCTGGGCGGCCAGATAATAGCCCACGGTGCCGCCGCCGCAAATCAGCACCCGGCGTACCTGGTGGGAGAGAATTCCCAAGCTGTTCAGCAGGGTGGTCAGATTTTCCGACAGGGCCGTGACGAAGATTCGATCCCCCTCCAGCAGAACAAAGTCGCCGCCGGGGGCAATGGCAGCGCCGTTGCGCAGCACGGCGCACACCAGCACCTTGCACTTGACAATGCTCCGCAAATCTATCAGCTTGACGTTGCACAGCTTGCTGCCGGCATCCACCCGCAGCTCCACAATTTCCGTCCGGCCCTTGGCGAAGGTGTCCCGCCGGAGAAAGCCCGGGTATTTCAGCAGCCGGTGAATTTCGGTGGCAGCCTGGTTCTCTGGATTGATGACCATGGAAAGGCCGAACACATCCCGCATGGCGTAGGCCTGGTCGTAGTACTCCGGGTTGCGGATCCGGGCGATGGTATGCAGCTTGGGATTCATAGAGTGGGCAGTGGTGCAGCACAGCAGATTGATTTCATCGTGGTTTGTCACGGCAATCATCAAGTCCGCCTCCATCACCCCGGCCTGGCGCAGCACGGCCATGCTGGCGCAGTTGCCCTCCACCGAGATAACATCGAAGCGCTCTACACTGGAATTCAGAATGGTGGAGTTGTAGTCGATGACCGTCACATCATGGCCCTCGGCGGTGAACTGTTTTGTCAGGGTAATGCCCACCTTGCCGTCTCCGGCAATGATAATCTTCATAGCAGCCTCCGTTAGCGTAAATATACGCCCATTATACCAGAGCCCTTCTCTTTTTACAATGGAGGATGGCTTATTTTGTCAGAATTTCCACGGCAGCCTGAATTTGAGGGTCCTCTGTCGGCTCCAGATTCCCATAGGCGATGGCGGCGCGGGTAGTCTGGTCCACTTCTACCAGGACATCCGGCTGGATGCCGGTGCCAATCAGGCTCTTGCCCTGGGGGGTGAAGTACTTTCCGGCAGACAGTCCCACAGCGGAGCCGTCGCTGAGCTCATAGGTGTACTGGAAATAGCCCTTGCCGCAGGTGGGCATTCCCACCACGGTGCCCGCCCCATATTCCTGGATGGCGGCGGGGAAGAACTCGGCGGCGGAATAGGAATCCTCGTTGCACAGCACGGCAATGGGCATGTCCAGCCAGGCGGCATCGGAGGTGTCCACCTTCTCGTTCCCGGCGTAGTCCACCGTGCGGAAGAGCACTCCCTCGGGGAGCAGATAGTCCAGCACCTTCACCAGCTCGGAAGCATAGCCCCCGGGATTGTTCCGCACATCAAAAATCAGGGAGGTGGCCCCCTGCTCCCTAAGGGCTTCAATGGCGGCGATGGTCTCCTCGGCACAGCGGGCATCGAAATTGTGGATGGCAATCAGGCCGATATTCTTTTCCAGAAGCTGGGATGTGACCACCGGCGTGAGAATCTTAGTCCGGGTGACCTGGAGGGTAAGGGGCTCCCCATCCCGCAGAAGCGCCAGGGTTACCTGGGTTCCCTCCCGGCCCCGGATGATGCTACGCAGCTGGGTGAGGC
>UROL01000217.1 GCA_900549495.1 uncultured Eubacteriales bacterium
CGGCAGCGTCAGATGTGTATAAGAGACAGATCCCTTCCCCTGCGACCCGCCCTATGTGCCGGACGAGAACCCCTGCGGCGTTTATCAGCGCACCTTCTCCCTGGAATCCCTCTGGGGCTCCGTCTACCTGGTTCTGGAGGGGGTGTCCTCCTGCGCCTTTGTAGAGGTAAACGGCAGGGCCGTGGGCTTCACCCAGGGCAGCCACCTGCAAGCGGAGTTCGAGCTGACGGAATTCGTCCACCCCGGCACCAATACCCTCCGGGTGAAGGTGCTGAAATGGTGCTGCGGCAGCTACCTGGAGGACCAGGATTTCTTCCGCTACAGCGGCATCTTCCGGGATGTTTACCTATTGCAGCGGCCCCAGGGCCATGTCCGGGATGTGGACATCCGCACCCAGGGGAACGCCATCCTGGTGCACGCCGATGCCCCGGCGGATATCCGGGTGCTGGACGAGGCCGGGCACTGCCTGGCCCGGGCAGAGCGCACCCAACAGGCCCGGCTGGAAATTGAGAACCCTCGGCTGTGGAATCCGGAGCAGCCCCACCTGTACACCGTGACGCTGGAACGGGCAGGGGAGGAAATTGTCCAGAAAATCGGCTTCCGTACCATCCAGGTTTCCAACCGCCGGGAGCTGTGTATCAATGGTGTCCCTGTAAAGCTCCACGGCGTCAACCACCACGATACCCACCCGAAAAACGGCTGGTGCCAGACCGAGGCAGAGCTGCGCCGGGATTTGGAGGAGATGAAGCGGCTGAACATCAACTGTGTACGCACCTCCCACTATCCCCCCAGCCCGGTATTTTTGAACCTGTGCGATGAGATGGGCTTCTATGTGGTACTGGAAACGGATTTGGAAACCCACGGCTTCATCCAGCGGGAGGCGGGCACCCCTTATTACTACGACAGTGACAATCCGGACTGGCCCTGCGCCAACCCCATGTGGCGGCGGGAGTTCCTGGAGCGGATGCAGCGGGCGGTGGAGCGGGACAAAAACCATTGCTCCATTATCATGTGGTCCACCGGCAATGAAAGCGGCTTCGGGGAAAACCAGGTGGCCATGCTCCAATGGCTGGCCGCCCGGCAGGATGGCCGCCTGCGCCACTGCGAGGACACCTGCCACACCAAGCAATATGACCATGTGGACGTGGTTTCCCATATGTACACCAGCCTGGAGGAGCTGGAGCAGGAGGCTAAGAACCCGGATGCCCCCCTGCCTATCTTCCTGTGCGAATATTCCCACGCCATGGGCAACGGCCCGGGAGACGTGTGGGACTATAACCGGCTCTTCGACCGCTACCCCAATCTTATCGGCGGCTGCGTGTGGGAGTGGGCCGACCACACCGTGGTGGAAAACGGTGTGCAGAAATACGGCGGCGACTTCCCCGGGGAGCTGACCCACGACGGCAACTTCTGCTGTGACGGCATGGTGTTTGCCGACCGGAGCCTGAAATCCGGCTCCTTGGAGGTCAAGGCTGCCTACCAGCCCATGGTCACTGCCTTTGAAAACGGAGTGCTTACTGTTACCAACCGCTTTGACTTCACCTCCTTCTCGGAGTGCAGCTTTGTATATACCCTGGAAGCCGACGGCGTGGCAATGGCGGAAAACCGCTGCTGCCTGCGCCTGGCCCCTCACCAGTCTGCGGAGATTCCTGTGCCCATCCCCGCCGTCCCCTGCCGCTACGGCCTGTATCTGACCTGTAGACTGTACCGGGGGGATGCCCTTCTGGCCCAGACCCAGCACGCTCTGGCCCAGGGGGAGAACGCTACCCAGTGGCAGCAGGGCGCAGCCACCCAGGAGGGGGAGAATCAGGTGGTCTTCTCCGGCCCTGGCTTCCGCTATGTCTTCTCCCGGGAGCTGGGTACCTTCACCTCCCTGGTGGTGTCTGGCCGGGAGCAGTTGGCCGCCCCGGTGGCCCTGACAGCCTGGCGGGCCCCCACGGACAACGACCGGAACATCAAGGCCCGCTGGGGCAGCTACGACACCTGGCAGGGGGAGAACCTGGATAAGCTCTTCCGCAAGACCTACCGCTGCCAGGTGCAGCCGGGACAGGTGCAGGTGGAGGGCTCCCTGGCCGGCGTGGCCCGCAAGCCCTTCTTCCGGTATCAAATGGATGTTTTTGTGGATACCAAGGGAAAAATCCGACTACAGCTTCAGGGCAAGGTGGGGGAGCACGTGGTGTATCTGCCCCGGCTGGGATTTGAGTTCTTGCTGGCCCAGGAGGATGCCCCCTTCCGCTACTACGGCAGCGGCCCGCTGGAAAGCTACTGCGATATGCACCACGGCAGCGCCATTGGCCTGTACGAGAGCACCCCCAGCCGGGAGTATGTCCCCTATATCCGCCCCCAGGAGCACGGCAATCACTGGGGGGTACGAATGCTGGAAATCGGCAGCCTCCGCTTCGAGAGCAGCCAGGACTTCCAGTGCAGCGTCCTGGGCTATTCCGCCCAGGCCCTGACCCGGGCCACCCACACCGATGCCCTGCACCCCGACGGCCATACCCACCTGCGCGTTGACTACAAGGTTTCCGGCATTGGTTCCAACTCCTGCGGCCCGGAGCTGCGGCCGGAATACCGCCTGGCGGAAAAGGAAATTTCTTTCGAATTCCGTATCACCCCGCAAAATCCGGTAACCGGTATTCTATAAAGAATAAAGCCTCCTTTTCCTGGCCATACTTGGCAGAAAAAGGAGGCTGCTTTTATGAAGCTGCAAGAGCTGATGACCCCGAATCCCATCTGGATTTCTCCGGAAACTCCGGTGAGCACAGCGGCCCGGATACTGGCGAAATACAACATCGGGATGCTCCCGGTGTGCACCCCTCAGGGGCGGCTCCGGGGGCTGCTCACCGACCGGGATATCGTCACCCGCTGCCTGGCCGCAGACCGGGACCCCTCCCAGGCCCGGGCAGAGACGGTGATGACCCGGCGGATTGTGGCAGGGAGCCCGGCTATGGATGCCGCCGTGGCGGCCCACCTTATGGGGCGGGAGCAGGTTCGCCGCCTGCCTGTCCTGGAAAATGGGGTGCTGTGCGGGGTGGTGAGCCTGGCGGACTTGGCCCGGCGAGAGGAGACGGAAATCGATGCCTCCGATGCCCTGGGGGACATCAGCGGCAATCTCTCCCGGAGATAGCAAAAGCGCCCGAGGCGCACCGCAAGAATTGCTTGGTTTCCACCGGGTGCTTTTCCTGTCTTCAGCCATACCCCGCCGCCCGCTGCCAGGGGGAAATCCGCCCATGAAACCGGGCCGTATACCTCAGCAAGGACACCTGTCCCCCGGGAACGGCTCCGGCAAAACAAACAAAAAAGAGTGCCAGAATTTGTAAAAAAAGACTTGACAAAAAGTGTGGGGCGTGATAATATATGCAAGCTCTCTGATGAACGGCTTCGAAACGGCCC
>UROL01000218.1 GCA_900549495.1 uncultured Eubacteriales bacterium
GATCAGCCTCGGTCTCGTGGGCTCGGAGATGTGTATAAGAGACAGTTCAATGTGCCGCTCGGAAAATCCAACGTTGCGGGCGATTTTCATCGCCCCTACGAAATGTTCATCCAACCGCCCGGAAGGGGCTTAGCCAACCAGGTTCCCAATGGCCCAGGTGAGGGCCAGGAGGAGGGGCTGGTGGAGCAGGTAGACCCATAGGGAGCTGCGGCCCAGGGCGCACAGGGGGCGAAACAGCCGCCGGTTGGCCCCGGGGAATTTTGTGGTCTTGTCCCGGTAGCAGGTGCGGCCCAGCCAGGCCCCCAGCATAAAATAGCCCAGGTGGGGCAGCAGGGGGAAATAGTCCGATGAGAGGAACCACTCCGGGCAGAAGCCCAGGGGAATCAGATACCAGCCCGTGGGGAAAGCGTATTGCCCCAGAACCAGCCCCGCCACGGCCAGGGTCACGCCCCCGGCCAGCAGCCCCCGGTTGGGCAGCCGCCGGAGCAGGCTCCATAGCAGCATACACACCCCCAGACATTGCAGCACCCCAAAATAGATGACGATGCTCCCATTGGCCAGACCCAGGGCATACATTCCGTAGGTCACCCCGGTGACCAGGCCGCCGCAGAGCAGCACCTGGATACCCCGGCGGATATTGTGGCTGCCCAGGGTGACGCTGATGCCGGAAATCACCAGGAATATCCCGCCGCAGTGGTTTTTTACCAGGAGGAACCAAACCGGCTCCCGCCACCGCAGAATCCCGGTCAGCTCACTCAGGTCAAACAGGAAGTGGACAATCACCATCCCCAGGACGGCCAGCCCCCGGGCGGCATCCAGCTCCCAGATGCGCTGCTTCACTGTGTCTCCTCGGCGCTGGCCTCTTCCTCCAGCACCCGGTAGGCCACCTTGCCCACCAGGGTTTTGGGAAGCTCTGCCCGGAATACAATCTCCCGGGGCATGGCGTATTTGGCGATTCGCTTGGCGCAGTATTCCATCAGCTCCTGGCGCAGAGCCTCGGAGGGCTCCACCCCGGGCATGGGCACCACATAGGCCCGCACCCGCTGCATCCGGTAGCTGTCCTTCACCCCGATCACGCAGGAGAGCAGCACCTTCTCGTGGCCGTCGATAATATTTTCCAGCTGGGAGGGGTAGACATTGAAGCCGGAGGAGATAATCATCCGCTTCATCCGCTGGCGGAAATAGACGAAGCCGTCCTGATCCATGTGGCCCAGGTCGCCGGTGTGGAGCCAGATGCGGCCATCGTAGTGGCGGCGCAGGGTGTCGGCGGTCTCCTGGGGGTTGTCCATGTAGCCCATCATTACGGTGGGGCCGGATACGCAGATTTCCCCCTCGATATTGGGCTCCACCTCGGTCAGGGTGCCGGGCTGGACAATCTTATAGAAGGTATCCGGGAAGGGCACCCCAATGGAGCCCGCCCGGGCGTAGCTCTTGGGAGTCAGGCAGGAGGCGGTGACGCACTCGGTGGTGCCGTAGCCCTCCCGAATCTGCTCGGCGCAGTTGTGGGCCTTCAGGAAGGCATCCACCTTCCGCTTCAGCTCCGGGCTCAGGCTGTCCCCCCCGGAGAAGATGCCCCGGAGGAAGCGCAAATCCGCCCCCTCCAGCTTGTCCGTCCGGAGCAGGGCCTCGAAAATGGTGGGCACTCCGGGAATCAGGTTGGGCTTCTGCTTCACCAGGATTTCGGCGTAGGTGTCCACGCTGAACTGGGGCACCAGGATGCAGGTACCCCCGGCAATCAGGGGGGTGTGGATGCCGATGCCCAGGCCGAAGCCGTGGAATACCGGCATCACGGAGAGCATCTTCATATCGGAGATTTCGTCCATGGTGAAGCCGGAGGCGGCAATGGTCTGTAGGGCCAGGGCGTTGAAATTCAGATTGGACAGGAGGATTCCCTTGGTGGTACCGGTGGTGCCCCCGGAATAGAGAATGGCGCAGCACTCGTCGAAGCGCCCCTGGTCGGCGGGCAGCACCTGCCCCCGCCCGGCGGAAACCATCCGCTGCCATAGGGTATAGCCTCCCCGGGGCAGCTTCTTCACCGCCCGGGCGCTTTTGGTCAGGGGGTAGAGCAGGCTCAGGGGTGCGGGCAGCTCGTCTGCCACCCGGGCCACCAGGATGGTCACCGGCTGGCTCAGCTGGGGCTGAATCTCCGCCACCTTATAATAGAATTGATCCAGGGTCAGAATGGCCTTGGAGTGGGAGGCGTTCAGATAGAAGGCAATCTCCTGGGGAGCGGACAGGGGGTGAATCATATTGCACACCGCCCCGATGCGGTTCAGGGCATAGAAGCAGTCCAGGGCCTGGGGGGTGTTGGCCATGCAGATGGTCACCCGGTCACCCTTGCGGATGCCCATGCGGTACAGCCCCTTGGCCGCCGCCTCAATGCGCTGGATAAATTCCGAATAGGTGGTCTTCTTGCCCATAAAGGTATAGGCGATATGGTTGGGCTTCCGCCGGGCGGCCTGGGCCACCATCTGATACAGGGTGGCGTGGGGGTAGTCCAGGGAGGCGGGGGTGTTGCCATAGTATTTCAGCCAGGGGGAGGAAGCGGACAGGCCCATAGAATTCAGATTCCTTTCTTTAATGGAGACAATGGAAATTTTGGATACACTTCCTCAGCATTATATCACAGCGCATTCCATATTTCCAGTATAAAACTGCATACACACGACGATTGTATGCGCTGCACTTCTTTGAACAAATTCCAGAATCATGCCGTAGGGGCGGCTACCAGCCGCCAGAAAAGTATCGAAAGTGAGCGGTTAGAATAAAGCACCCAGGCCCATTGGCCTTCGGGCGGCCAATTGGTCGCCCCTCCGGCTGCCCCCGGGGCGGGGAAGGGGCGCATTTCCAATAAAAAATGGAGCCGACGGCCAGCGTCAGCTCCATTGGGTATCAATCCTCGAAGGTCAGAACGTCCTTGTACTTCTCCTTGAACATATCGTACACGGCATCCAGCACAGCCTCGTCCTCTACGGCCAGATAATTTTCCAGCTCGTCGTCCACCGGCTCCACCTCCAGAATGACAATCTGGGTCTCAGGCTCGTCGGCAGGCATCAGCACCAGGTATTCCTTGCCCTGGTATTCCATGCAGTCCAGATATTCAAAATCCACATCATTGCCGTTCTCATCGGTAAGGGTGAGGATTTCGTTCTCCTCCTGCTGCTCTTCCGGTTCGTTATTCAGAATTTCCATTTACATAGCTCCTTATTTGGTTGGAAAGTATTTTTTCTCTGCACGCAAATTATACTGTATTCCCCGCCGGATTGCAAGAAAAATCTCTCCCCCGGATGTTAGCAAGTACCTCGATGAATGGCAAAAGCCCAATCCCGGCTCCCTCTCTGAGGGAGCTGGCACGCCCAAAGGGCGTGACTTAAGCGCC
>UROL01000219.1 GCA_900549495.1 uncultured Eubacteriales bacterium
GAAAAAGATGTTTACAGATACGGTGGGGTTGTGGTATGATATGGCCAAAGGATCAGAAACAGAGGGAAGTTGCAATGAATTTTATTGTTCTGGATATGGAGTGGAATCAGCCTTGGCCCGGTTCACCGTCGTCTAAGAAGGTGCTGCCGGTGGCCATTCGGGGGGAGATTATCCAAATCGGCGCCGTCCGGCTCAGCCCGGAAGGGGACCCGGCGGATGAATTCCAAATTATGATTGCCCCGAAAGTCTATCGGCACCTAAACCGCCGGGTCAGTAAGCTCACCGGCATTAAGGAAAATCGCCTCCGAGCCGAGGGGGTCAGCTTCCCCAGCGCCATGGAAGCCTTCCGCAGCTGGTGCGGGGAAGACCCGGTATTCCTCACCTGGGGCTTTGACGACATTGGCATCCTCCGGGAAAACCTCCAGCTCTTCTCCCTGGACCATAGCTGGGTGGAGCACTGGTACAATGCCCAGATGATTTTCAACGCCCAGACCGACGGCTCCAGCTCCCAAAAGGCATTGAAAACCGCCCTGGAAACCTTCCAGATTACCCCCAGCCGCCCGGCTCACGATGCCCTGGGGGATGCCTACCATACTGCCCTGGTCTGCCAGCGGCTGGATTTGCAGCGGGGCGTGGAGGAATACGACCAGGCCGTCCGCAGCCACGAAAACGGCTTCCACGGGGCGGAGCTCCCGGGCTGCCTGGATAGAAAGGTCTTCCGGGACTACGCCGACAAGCGCCAGGCCCTGACCGCCATGGCCGGATGCGAAAACCTCTGCCCGGTGTGCGGCAGACAGATGCTTGGCTCCCGCTGGTTCGCCCAGCCGGGCCACCGGTATATGGATTTGGCCACCTGCCCGGAGCATGGAAAATTCCTCATCCGGGTGCGCCTGTCCCCCCAGCCCGACGGCACCATACGGGTCAGTCGGCTGACCTATGAGGCCACCTCCGAGGCGGCAGAGGTCTACGCCCGCCGGGCCCAAAAGGCAGAGCCGGAGGCCCCCAGCCGCCCCCGGCGCAGGAGAAGGAAGAGAGCCTCCTCCGGCAAGGCGGCCACCCCGCCAAAGCAGAACGGATAATCCAAAAACTCACGGCACACCACCGGGGAAACCCGAAGCAGAAAGGATGGTTTCGATATGAAAACCAAATGGAATCGCTTGCTTGCTGCTGTGCTGTGCACCTGCATGCTCCTCACCCCCCTCAGCGCCCGGGCAGTGGAAATTGACCCGGAAATCCAGGCGGAGTTCGACCGCCTGATTGCAGCCGGGGCAGGGGACATCCTGGACCAGTTCCTCAACGGCCTGCCCGAGGACGTCCGCAACGCCCTGGTGGCAGCGGAAGAGGCCAAATACGCCGCCCCCACCAACCCCGGGCAGAAGGATACCTCCGGCTCCGGCAGTTGCGGCATCGGCCTTGAATGGTCTTTAGAGGCGGGCACCCTTACCGTCACCGGCTCCGGAGAGATGTTCGATTTCCGCCCCGGCCGTCCCGCCCCCTGGTACGACAGCCGGGACAGCATCACCGCCGTCACCCTGGAAGAGGGGGTGACCACCATCGGCAACCGTGCCTTTGCCGACTGCACCAACCTGAAAACCCTGACCCTGCCCCAAAAGCTCACCGCCATTGGGGACAGTGCCCTGGAAAATTGCACCGCATTGCAGGAGCTTCGGCTCCCTGGCAGCCTGGAGAGCATCGGCTGGAGCGCCTTTGCCAGCTGCACCGAACTGACCTGGCTCCAAATCCCCAGCACCGTCCGCTACCTGGGGGGCTTCGCCTTTGACGGCTGCACCAAGCTCAGCACCGCCGCCGTCCCGGAGTCCGTCACCGCCGTGGAAATCGGCACCTTCCGCAACTGCACCGCCCTGGTGGACGTGCGGCTGCCCCAGAATGTAACCCTGATCGCTCCAGAGGCCTTCTCCGGCTGTGAGCAGCTCCGGCAGGTGACTTTCCCGGAGTCCGTCACAGAAATCGGCAGCCGGGCCTTTGCCGGTTGCACCAGCTTGAAATCCGCCAACCTGTCCCTCAACCTGGAGACAATCGGGCCGGAGGCCTTCTCTGGCTGCACCGCCCTTTCTGACCTCTCCATCCCCGGCAGTGTCCGCTCCATCGGCGACGGCGCTTTCCGGGATTGCCAGGCCTTGGAAAACCTGCTGCTGCCCCAGGGGCTGACGGAGGTAGGCAATTACGTCTTTAGGGGCTGCACCGGCCTGCGGGCCGTTATCCTCCCCACCGGCTTGCAGCGCATTGGGCGCTATGCCTTTAGCTACTGCCAGAAGCTGGAAACGGTGAATATCCCGGCCTCCGTCACGGAAATTGACTCGGAGGCATTCTCCTACACCGGCGTGTGGAGCGTCAATTTCCTGGGGGACACCCCCACCGTGGCAAGCAACGCCTTCCGAGGCACCCAGACCAAGGCCTACTACCCTACCACCGCCCAAGGCTGGAACCGAAAAACCACCGTAAACTACGGCGGCAGCCTGACCTGGGAAGCGGTGTAAGGGCCATTCTAAAGAATAAAAATAGCGGTAGGAATCACGATTGGTTCGTAATTCCTACCGCTAAACTATTTGCCTGTTTTACGAGAAAAGCTGTTTTATAACGGCCCTTGCCGCATGGGGTTTAGGCTCAGACCACCCTAGTCCATTCCGTTGCCAGCAGGGAGGGAATCATCCATGCCAGCTGATACAGCAGCACCCGGGCAGGGGTCAGGAGCTGGGTGGAGCCCAGATAGGAAAGGGCCAGCATAATCAGGATGCCTACAATGCCTCCAATCAGGCCTACCACCGTGCCCACAATGGTGGCCCGGTGCAGGGACATGGAGCCGGTGATGGCATAGGCGGTGGACAGCAAATCATCCCGGGTAATCAGGGCCAGCACATCCGCCTCAGGGTCAGCCCTCCGGGCGGAAAGCTCTGCCCGCTCCTCCATGGAGGGAAGAATCAGCCGCTTGGTGCGAATGGAGAATTTCTCCCGGATGAAGCTGTCGGTCATCATAAAGTCGCCGGCCAGCAGCAGGGTTTTCAGCTTTCGGCAGCCGCACAGGGATACGATTCCCGCCGCAGCGGAGCGCATCTTGCCATAGGAAATGGCAATCACGGCAGCCAGTACACCATCTATAGCCACATATACAGCCTGGTTCACCATGGTGCCCTGGGGGATTTCCACTCCCATGTCCTGTAGGAATTCCAGGCTGCCCAGCAGCACCGACTCCCCATCCACCTCGCCGCCGATGCCGCCCTCACCGTAATCCCGGAAGGATTCCACCGGATATTCGGTGCCGCTGCGGCTGGCAAGCAGATTGCGGAACAGGGGAACCAGCCCGCCTCCGGCGGCGAAAATCAGCGAAGCGGGGGAGGACCTGTCTCTTATAAACATCT
>UROL01000220.1 GCA_900549495.1 uncultured Eubacteriales bacterium
CCTCCCCACCCGGCCCCGGTTTTTTGAGCAATCCTACAAAGCCTCATCCGGTGCCGGGGCGGCCGCCCCGGCACCGCTTCACCCGGCACTCCTCCGGCTTGGTATCCACCAGAATGATATCCGGCCCAATGCGGCAGATGCACCGCCAGGGAATCACAAAATCCTCCCCCCGGCCCACCATGCCCAGATAGCGGCAGGGGCCGGGAACCACAATGGCGCACACCGTCCCCTCCGGCACCTCCACCAGCACATCCTCCACAAAGCCCAGCCGCCGTCCATCCCGGACGCAGATAACCTCTTTGCATTGCAGCTGGGTGAATTTCATGCTCATCGGGGCCACCTCCTGTTTCCTTCGGATACAGTGTATGCCCCCCAGGCAGGAAAATCACATCACATTTTTACGCATGGTGCCAATGGCTCCCTTTTCCAGCCGGGACACCTGAGCCTGGGAGATGCCCAGAACATTGGCCACCTCGATTTGGGTTTTGCCATCGTAAAAGCGCAGGGAGAGGATCTGCTTTTCCCGGCTGTTCAGCGCCTGGAAGGCGTTGCGAAGGGCGATATGCTCCATCCAGCTCAGTTCGGTATTGCGGTTGTCCATCACCTGGTCCATTACCGTCAGCGGGTCGCCGCCGTCGGAATACACCGGGTCAAACAGGCTCACCGGGGTGGACACCGCATCCAGGGCCTGGCTCACCTCCTCTATGGGCAGCTCCAAGGCCCGGGCAATCTCCTCCAGGCTGGGCTCCCGGTCCAGGGAGGCCGTCATCCGCTCCTTGCATTGCAGCACCCGGTAGGCCACGTCCCGAATGGAGCGGGAGACCCGTATTGCAGAATTGTCCCGGAGATACCGGCGCACCTCCCCGGCAATCATGGGCACCCCATAGGTGGAGAAGCGGACGTTTTTTGTGGAATCGAAATTGGAGATGGCCTTCATCAGGCCGATGCAGCCCACCTGAAACAGGTCGTCCGGGCACTCTCCCCGCTTATCGAAGCGCTGAATCACCGAGAGCACCAGCCGCAGATTCCCCTCAATCAGCTTCTGCCTGGCCCCCTGATCCCCCTCCTTCACCCGGCGGAGAAGGGCTTCCGTCTCTGTCTGCGTCAAAACCGTCAGACGGGATGTGTTCACGCCGCAGATATCTACTTTACCCTGCATGGTGTGCCTCCTGTTGAAAAGATTGACACAGAAAGTATTTCCAGCCTTGGCCCAATCATACATGGTTTGCAGCCCCGGCCGGTTTTGGACAGATTTCACAAAGTTTCGTCAGCGCACCTGGATGCCACTTTCGCTTTGTCGGTTTTTTTCCGGGAAGGAACAACTTTTTCACCGGCAGGGAAATGGATATGCAAAGGGTATGTATAAACCCTTGCAGCGTTACCGCCACCGAAAGGCGCTCGTTTTTTCTCTTTTCCGTTCGTTTCCACAGCGCTGTGTAAACAGGCCCAATACCTGTTGATAACTAAGGGTTTTCCACATTCCTCACAGAGTTCTCCACAGGAGTTGTGCACAAGGGTTTCTGAACTTTTTGCAAAAGCCGAATTTACATAAAATAGTTACAGATTATTCATTTTTGTTTCCAATTTTAACTTTTTGTAATTTTGCCCATACGCATTTCTTTGTGCAAAAAATTTCCCCTTGACAGTGCCCCCTTATTTTCCCCCTTTGGGCGGTTGGACAGAGGATGCAGCCTGGGATGCCAGAATTTTTTTCAAAAAGGGGGTTGATTTTACCCAGTAAACCAGTTATAATAAATTGTCGTATGAATTTATATCGATAGGAGGTGGAAATCCATGCCCAATATCAAGTCCTCTAAGAAGGATGTCCTTTCTTCCAAGATTGCTTACGAGAACAACAAGGCCCAAAAGTCTGCGCTGAAGACCTCCCTGAAGAAGTTCGACGCCGCTCTGGTCGCCGGTGACAAGACCGACGCTGAGGCTGCCTACAAGACCGCTGTCAAGGCAGTTGACCAGGCTGTCAACAAGGGGCTTCTGCACAAGAACAACGCTGCCCGGAAGAAGAGCAGCATGACCCTGAAGCTGAACAAGCTGGCCTGATTTCTCTGAAAATATCTCCTTCCGAGCCTGGCTTGGAGGGAGTTTTTTCATTATATACGGATAAAACGCAAAACGAGGTGATTCCATGGCAAACCCCACAGACCCCATTACCATTCTCCGGGGCATTGGCCCGGCCAAGGCAAAGCTGTTTCAGGCCCTGAATATATTCACCCTGGAGGATTTAATCTGCCACTTCCCCCGGGGATATGAGGACCGCACCCAGCTGGTGGAGCTGTGCAAGCTGGAGGTGGATCGCCCCGCCTGCTTCCGGGCCATGGTGATGAACACGCCAAAAACCAACCACATCCGCCAGGGGCTGGACTTGACCAAGGTTCAGGTGGCCGACCATTCCGGGCGGCTGAGCCTTACCTTCTTCAATTCCCGCTATGCCGCCGAGCATCTGGCCTATGGCCGGGAGTATTTCTTCTACGGCACCCTCACCGGGGATTTCACCGGCTACAGCATGACCAATCCGGTGTTTGAGGATGTGGATGCCCCGGGAATCACCACCCGGCGGGTTATGCCCGTATATCCCCTCACTGCCGGGCTGACCAATGGGGCCGTGCAGAAGGCAGTTACCCAGGCCCTGGCCATCTGCGACCCTCCCGCCGAGGTGCTGCCAGAGTCCCTGCGGCAGCAGTACGGCATTCTGGGAGCGGAGGATGCCTACCGCATTATCCACCAGCCCGCCACCATGGAGGAGGCTCTCCAGGCCCGGAAGCGCATGATTTTCGAGGAGTTCTTCGTCTTCTCCGCCGGGCTCAGCCTGATGCGGGCCGCCCGGGCCCAGAAGAAAGCAGCCCCCTACCAAAATACAGACCTGACCCCCTTCCTCCGCCAGCTGCCCTTCACCCTCACCGGGGCGCAGCAGCGGGCCATTGACGAAATTCTGGCCGACCTGACCAAGGGGGCCCCAATGAACCGGCTGGTGCAGGGAGATGTGGGCAGCGGCAAAACCATGGTAGCCGCCGCCGCCGCTTACTGCGCCGCCCGGAACGGCTGCCAAACCGCCCTGATGGCCCCCACGGAGATTTTGGCGGAGCAGCACTATGCCTCGCTGTCCGGGCTCTTTGCATCCCTGGGGATTTCCGTGGCCCTGCTCACCGGCTCCATGACCCAAAAGGAAAAGAAAGCCGTCCGGGAGGGTCTACAGCAGGGAGCCATTCAGATTGCCATAGGCACCCACGCCCTGATTTCCGACAGCACTGTGTTTCAGAATCTGGGGCTGGTGATTACCGACGAGCAGCACCGCTTCGGCGTGGGCCAGCGAAG
>UROL01000221.1 GCA_900549495.1 uncultured Eubacteriales bacterium
CGAGATCAGCCTCGGTCTCGTGGGCTCGGAGATGTGTATAAGAGACAGCTCCATCACATCGTGGGTAACCCCACGGCTGCCGAAGGGGCCATAGTAGTGGGCACCGTCGTCGGCGATTTTGCTGACCAGGGTAATCCTGGGATAGACCTCTTTCATATTCAGCCGCAGGTAAGGATAGCCCTTGTCGTCTTTCAGCAGAATATTGTATTTCGGCATGTAGCGCTTGATCAGGGAACACTCCAGCACCAATGCCTCGAACTCACTGGCGGCAACAATCACATCAAAATGGTGGATTTTGCTTACCATCATCCGGGTTTTTTGTGTGTGGGAAGCGGTGTCCTGGAAATACTGACTGACCCGATTTTTCAGTTTTTTTGCTTTGCCGACATAGATTACCTTGTCGGCTTTGTCACGCATGATGTAAACCCCGGGGGCATAGGGCAGGGACAGTGCTTTGTCCTTCAATTCGTCAAACGTCATGTCATCACTCCACAAAAAAACCGCCTCACGCAGCCGTTGGCATGGAGACGGTCAGAAGAGGGCGACTCTGACCTGAATGTATGAATATACAAACATTCAGGTCAGAGCATACAACGAAAAATCAATAAACGTCCCGCTGGAGCAGCTCGTCCAGTGCATTCACGGCGGCTTCGGCATCAGGACCAACAGCGCTCAATGTAACTGGAGTGCCAGTGACAACGCCCAGAGACATGATGCCCAGCAGGCTCTTAGCATTCATCTTCCGGCTTTCGGACTCCAACCAAATGCTGCTTTCAAACTCGTTGGCTTTCTGCACAAAGTAGGTTGCCTGTCTGTTGTGCAGCCCGGATTCGCAGCGCACAACCACTTCTTTGCTATACATATCCATAACACTCCTTTACACTGCAACTGAGAAATGCAGTGAATCTGCTTATATAATACCATTTTCACTGAAAAAGTCAATGGAAACTTAGCTGGTTTGCACAAACCAATTTGTTTTTTGTGCAATTTCCCACAATCCAGCTTTTTACAGCAGGATTGTAGCGCCGGCTTTATGCAAATTCTGCAATGGTAACGCCGTCCTCACCTTCACCGTAAACGCCCAGCCGGAAACTCTTGACAAATTTGTTCCGCTTCAGGGATTGCTGCACTGCCTGGCGCAGAGCCCCGGTGCCCTTGCCGTGGATAATACGGACGGTGGAGAGCTTGGCACGCATAGCCTCATCCATATACCGCTCCAGAACGCAGATTGCCTCCACGGTGTCCATGCCCCGCAAATCCACCTCCGAAGACATGGCTGCCATCTTCATCTCTCTGCCGGAGTGGGCCGGGTGGCCTCCCTTGACTTTGCATGGATTTTCATTTTCCAGGAGATAGACCTCATTGGGCTTGGCCGTGAGCTTCATGATGCCGGCCTGCAAATCCAGGGTACCGTTTTTGTTGATTGCCAGCACGCTGGCCTTGATGCCCATGCTGAGAATTTCAACGGTATCCCCCACCATGATTTCACGGCTTGCCTCGGGCCGGGGGCGTTCGGCTTGCTTTGCCCGAATTTTATCCTCGGTCTCGTTCAGCGTGCGGCGCAGCTCCGCCTGGCGCTGATTGATTCCGGTGGTGTCGGCGCTGTCCTGAAGCTGCTTACGCAGTGCTTTCAGCTCATCCGAGGCGAGATTTGCTGCCGCCCGGGCCTCGTCAATGATGCCCTGTGCTTCTCTCCGGGCGGCCTCCATGGCTTTTTCCTTCTCCTTGCGGAGCTGCTCCTGGTACTGCTCGCTTTGCTGCTTGATTTTTGCGGTTTCCAGCCGGAGCTTCTCCGCCTCCAGCCGGGCACTTTCCATCTGCTGCCGCTGCTGCTCCAGCTGGGACAATACATCCTCGAAATCCTTATCGCTCTTTCCCACAAGGTCGCTTGCTTCCTTCAAAATATCCTCCGGAAGCCCCAGCTTCCGGGAGATGGCAAAGGCATTGGACTTTCCGGGAATGCCGATGAGCAGCTTATAGGTAGGCTGTAGGGTCTCCACGTCGAACTCGCAGGAGGCATTGATAACCCCCTTCGTCCGCATGGCATAGAGCTTTAGCTCTGCATAGTGGGTGGTAGCCACAACACGGCTGCCCATCTTCCGGCTAAACTCAATCAGCGCAATGGCCAGGGCTGCACCCTCAGCGGGGTCCGTGCCGGCGCCCAACTCGTCATAGAGCACCAGTGTGCGGTCATCGCACTGCTCCACCACATCCACAATGGTTTTCATGTGGCTGGAGAAGGTGGACAAGCTCTGGGCAATGGACTGCTCGTCCCCGATATCTGCCAAAATGGCATCGAATGTAGACAGCTCGCTTCCGTCTCCGGCAGGAATATGCAGACCGCATTCCGCCATCAGGGTCAACAGACCGATGGTTTTCAGGGTAACGGTTTTGCCGCCGGTGTTGGGGCCGGTGATAATCATGGTGTCAAAGTCAGAGCCCAGTCGCAGGGAAATGGGCACAACCTTTTTCGGGTCAATCAGCGGGTGGCGGGCATTGCGAAGCGCCACCTTTCCGGTGTCGTTCATAATGGGGGCCCACGCCCGCATCTGGAAAGCCAGCTTTGCCTTGGCAAAAATTACATCCAGCTGCACCAGCATGGAATAATCCAGATTGATATCCTCTGCATGGTTGGCAGCCTCGCTGGATAGCTCGGCCAAAATGCGCTCGATTTCCTTTTTCTCCTTGAGCTCCAGCTCCCGCAGGGCATTGTTGGCATTTACCGCAGACATGGGCTCCACAAAATAGGTGGAGCCTGTGGCGGAGACATCGTGCACCAGACCGGGAACGTCATTTTTACATTCGGACTTTACAGGGACAACATAGCGCCCCTGACGAATGGTAATAATCGGCTCCCGGAGAAATTTGCTGTATGCCGGGGAGGAAATGACCTTTTGCAGGCTGTCCCGGATTTTTCCTGCCTGGATACGCATATGGCGGCGGATATCCGCCAGTTCGGAGGATGCAGTATCTGCAATTTCCTCCTCGGAAAGGATGGCACCCAGGATACGGTCTTCCAGATACTTGTTGGGAGTCAGGGCATGGAATAGCGCATCCAACACGGTCTGCTGGTCATCCTCGGAGATGTACCCTTTGACCGTTCGGGCGCAGCGCAAAATACCGCCAATGGCAAGAAGCTCCTTGGGCTGTAGGCTGCCCCCCCGATCCGCCCGCTCCAGGCTGGCGGAGACATCCGCCGCACTGGCAAAGGCGGGATAGCCCTTGCGGGTGCTCAAATCCGAGGCTGCCGTCGTCTGCTGCAGCATGTGCGTAACCTCCTCCAAATCTGTCTCTTATACACA
>UROL01000222.1 GCA_900549495.1 uncultured Eubacteriales bacterium
GTATAAGAGACAGATTTTCAGCCACTTTGCCAGGATGCACCGGAGTTTTTCCACGGTCAGACCGGCGGCAAAAATTCCCAGGGCGGCCAGAAACGCCAGGAAAATTCCCAGGAAAATGTGTTTGTCCACCAGGAAGGCAAAGGAATCGGTGAGCTTGTCCCACACCACGCAATTGAGCTGGAACAGGTATACGCCAAAGGCCAGAGGCGACAGCTTGGAAAGAACCCTGCCCCTCAGCTGTAGCCGGGAGAACAGAACCACCAGCACCAATCCGCTGAGCACGACGGTGGGGGAGATGTAGTTCATAAGCCGTGTGCTGCCCAGGGTCATGTAGAATTGCCAGGAAAACCACACGCACAAACCCAGCAGCAGAACCAGCTTCCGGGAGCTGACGGTTTCCAGCAGCTGGGCTCTTTTGGCCAGGGCACCCAGGCAATACATCACCAGCAGCCAGAGGGTGGAGTATCCATAGTCGGTCTTAAAGGGATCCTCTATCACCCGCACAAACAGGAGCGCCAGCACCAGGATTGCCACCCGGGCCTCCTTCCGCTGCATGGTCTGAACCACCCGGTGGATATACGGCCCCACAAGAAAAATCACAACAAAGCCGGTAAAATACCAGAATTTGGAAAATGTCACCGGCAGGGCAGCCTGGAGCATTTCCACCGGCTCCCAGCTCTGCTGGATGCCCAGGGCTGTGAAAATGGCCGTCAGGACAAAGGAATAGAAAAACACCTGGGCCCACATCTCCAACAGCTTGCTGTGGCGTGGGGGCTTATCCGTTGCCATATAGCCGCTGATGATAGCAAAGCCGTCTACGGCAGAAACGCAGAATGCTTCCAGCAGCCAAAAGGCCCCGTGCTTGACGGCGATGCCTTCGCTGGCATCCAGAATGCCTCCGGCCTTCAAGACGTGCAGCATACACACCATATACATAAGCACCAGCCGAAGCAAATCAATTCCATAGTTGCGTGGGGCGGCCAATTTGCTTTTTTCTTCGTTCATAGTATTTTCCACTCCGTAAGATGTTTTTCGGGGAAATGCTCCGGGAAGCTGCATATATTGCTGTACTTTCTCCCTGGGGTGTGGTACAATGTCCCAAAACAGGGATTGCATTGCCAAGAAGGAGACACAGAACTATGCTGACTTTGATGAACGGCCGCCCGGAGGACTGCACCGGCCGGCTTCCGAAGGAAATCCAATGCTATGATTTGCTGGATACCCTGGGCATTGCCTACCAGCGGGTGGACCATACCCCGGCGCAGACCATGGAAATCTGCGGGGAAATTGACAAAAGCCTGGGGGCGGAGATTTGCAAAAATCTGTTCCTGAGCAATCGGCAGGAGCCGGCCTTTTACCTGCTGCTGATTCCGGCGGACAAGCCCTTTAAGACCAAGTTCCTCTCCGCCCAGCTGGGGGTCTCCCGGCTGTCCTTTGGCCGGGAGGCGTATATGGAGCGCTTCCTGGACACGACCCCCGGCTCCGCCTCCATTTTGGGCCTGATGCACGATGCAGACTGCCGTGTGCAGCTGGTGGTGGATCGGGATGTGCTGGGCCAGGCGTATCTGGGGTGCCACCCCTGCATCAATACCTCCAGCCTCCGCCTACCCATGCAGGACGTGACCCAGATTCTGATACCTGCCCTGCACCATGTTCCCACGGTGGTGGAGCTGCCCTGGGAGGATACGCCATGCACAAATCCGTAATCATTGCCCTGGGCGAGGTGGGCTACCTGGAAAAGCAGAGCCGCCGCCAGCTGTATGAGAAGCATACCAACCCCGGGGACGAGAACTATACCAAATATGCCCGGGAAATGGACATACTCTTCTGCTTCTACCGGGGTGTCAAGCAGGGCTACCCCTGGTGCGATGTGTTTGTGGACTGGTGCTTTGTCCAGGCCTATGGGGTGATTGCAGGCAGAAAGCTGCTCTGCCAGCCCATCCTCAGCAAGGGAGCGGGCTGCCGGTATTCCTATGGCTACTATCGGGAGGCCGGGCGGCTGGTAGACAGCCCCCAGGAGGGAGACCAGATTTTCTTCCGGCGGGAGGGCAGAATTTGCCACACCGGCCTGGTCACCGGGGTGAAGGATGGCCGGGTGTATACCGTAGAGGGCAACACCTCTGACGCTGAGGGCATCGTGGCCAACGGCGGCTGTGTGGCCCAGAAGAGCTACGCCCTGGATGACCCCGGCATTGCAGGCTACGGAAGACCCGACTACGCCGCAGTGGGAGAATAGCGAGGTCAGGGAATTGCCTGGTAGCCTCCGTCGAAAATCACATATCCATGTCCCGGTTCCGGTTGCCACTGGTACCGGGATTTTTGTTCCTCCGGGAACAGGCTTTCCATAATGGCGGCAATGACGCCCCCGTGGGTAATCAAGGCGGTGGGCAGATTTTCCAGTTGCAGCCGCTGAAAGCCCGCCAGTACCCGGGCGGTCATGGCTTCGCCGCTCTCCCCGCCGGGGGGAGTGTTGCGGTGGTTGTCCCCGGAAATCCAGGCGATGTAATCCGGGTTCTCCTTTAGCTGCTCATAGGAATGCATCTCGAATGCGCCAAAGTCAATTTCCCGGAAGGCAGCGTCCTGCCCATGAGGCACATCCCCAAACAGCACCGCCAGGGTCTGCTCGGTGCGCTGCATACCGCTGGTGAGAAACCGCACCGGGGGCAGGGCATAGTGCAGCGTCTCCAGCTGTTCAATTCCCTCCTGGGACAGGGGCAAATCTGTGCTTCCGCAATACAGGTGCAGGAGATTTGCCTGGGTTTTTCCGTGGCGAATCAGGTAAATGGGATTCATTTCAGCCGCTGCTCCAATCCGCAGAACACCCGGCTGACCCGCTGTGCCCGCTTGCTCAGATATTGGCACAGCTGTCCGGTGACATTGCGCCACTGGCGCAGCTCCGCCTCCAGGGGCACCACGCCGCAGAAAATATCCTGACAAATCAGGGTGCTGCCTTGCCACTGGGCTTCGTGGGCCTGAAAATAGGCAATGGGGTCGATGCCCCCACGGACACAGGCCAGGGTAAATTCTTCCAGGCAGTCAATGCAGGGGTAGGAAAAGTCAATTTCTGCCCCCTGGCAGGTATAGATTTTGGCTTCTTCCAGGGAGAAGGTGCTCTTGGCAAACTCCCGCTTGCCCTGGTAAGCGCCGCCGATGATGAGATTCATGGATTGCTCCTTTCCGCTTGGGTCAGTAGAGTGAAGTTCTTGCATTCTCCGAAACAAAAACCAAAATCCTCTGAGTTCCGTAGGGGCGATGAAAATCGCCCATACCCCCGGATTTTAGCGAGCACCCG
>UROL01000223.1 GCA_900549495.1 uncultured Eubacteriales bacterium
GGAAGGTTACGGGCGATTTTCATCGCCCCTACGGAGGGCGGCGTTCACCCCGCCGGTCAAAAATCGGGCTCAGGGGGTTTTGTATTGGCTGACGGCAAGCTCATCGCAGCGGTTGTTTTTGGGGTTATCGGCGTGGCCCTTGACCCAGTGGTAGTGGAGCTGGTGCTGGGTGGTGAGGGCTAGGAGCTGCTCCCAGAGGTCGGAATTCAGGGCGGGCTTTTTGTCGCTTTTCACCCAGCCCCGCTTTTTCCAGCCCCAGGCCCAGCCCTTTTCCAGGGCATCGATCACGTATTTGCTGTCGGAGTACAGCTCCACGATGCAGGGCTCCTTCAATGCGGACAGGCCCATAATCACGGCGGTGAGCTCCATCCGGTTATTGGTGGTGTTTTTTTCCCCGCCGCTGAGCTCCTTCTCCTGGCCGTTGTATTCCAGGATGCAGCCCCAGCCCCCGGGGCCGGGGTTGCCGGAGCAGGCGCCGTCGGTATACAGGGTGACGGTTTTCATTCTCCGTCCTCCTCCGTCAGCTCCTGGGGCAGGGTCTGCCGGTTGCTGCCGGGGAATTCCTCTACATTTTCCGTATCCGCATTGGGGACGCATTCCAGGCTCACCAGCTTATTGCCGTCCTCAATCCGCATGATGATCACGCCCATCACATCCCGCTTATACACGTTAATGGAGTTGGCGGGCACCCGGATAATCACGCCGCCGTTTTCAATCAGCATGACATCGTCCGTCTCCCCTACCACCACGCAGCCGGCCACGTTGCCGGTTTTTGGGGTGATATTATAGTTTTTCAGGCCCTTGCCCCCCCGGCTCTGGGGCAGCTTTTCTCCATCGGGGCCGGTACGCAGGTATTCGGGCAGCTCTGTCCGCTTGCCGAAGCCGTTTTCGGTGACGGTGAGCAGGGTCTTGCCCTCCTCCCACTTCTGGGCACCCACCACGAAGTCCCCTTCATTCAGGCTGATGCCCCGGACACCGGCGGCATCCCGGCCCATGCAGCGGACATCGTTCTCGTTAAAGCAGATGGCCATGCCCTGGGCGGTGGCCAGGATGATCTTATCCTCACCGGTGGTGCGGATGACGTTGATCAGATGGTCGTCCTCTTCCAGGGTGATGGCCCGGATGCCGGATTTCCGGTTGGTTTTCAGGGCCAGGAAGGGCAGCCGCTTTACCACGCCCTTCCGGGTAATCATCACCAGGAATTCCTTATCGTCGAATTCCCGGGTGGTGACCATGGCGGTTACCCGCTCCTCCGGCTCCAAGGGCAGCACATTGACCATGGCGGTGCCCCGGGCGGTGCGGCCTGCCTCGGGGATCTGGTAGCCCTTGCGGTGGTGGACCTTGCCGATATCGGTGAAGAACAGGATATGCTCATGGGTAGAGGCGATATTCAAAGACTTTACATAATCCTCTTCCTTCAGGTTCTGGGCATTCACGCCCCGGCCCCCCCGGCTCTGGGTGCGGTAGGTATCCACCGGCATCCGCTTGATATAGCCCTGGTTGCTCAGGGTGAAGGCGCAGACCTCCTCCTCAATCAAATCCTCGATGTCAATTTCGTCCTCAATCTCCTGGATGTCGGTTTTCCGCTTGTCGCCGAATTTGTCCCGGATTTCCACCAGCTCGGTGCGCAGCACCCCCTGCATCTTCACCGGGTCTGCCAGAAGCTCCTGGTAATAGGCGATTTTTTGCTCCAGCTCCTTGTATTCTGCCTCCAGCTTTTCCCGGTTCAGGCCCTGCAGGGCAATCAGCCGCATATCGCAGATGGCCTGGGCCTGCACGTCGTCCAGGCTGAACCGCTCCATCAGGCGCTGCTTGGCATTGTCGTAGCTGGTGCGGATGATATGGATAACCTCGTCGATATTGTCCTGGGCAATGAGCAAGCCCTCCAGCAGGTGGGCCCGCTCCTGGGCCTTACGCAGATCGTACTGGGTTCTGCGGGTCAGGACGTTCATCTGGTGGGCCAGGTATTCATCCAGAATCTGCCGCAGGGACAAAATCTTGGGCTGCTTCTGGTTGTCCACCAATGCCAGCATGATAATGCTGAAATTGGATTGCAGGGCGGTCTGCTTAAAGAGGTTATTCAGCACCACCTGGCCGTTGGCATCCTTCTTCAGCTCAATGACAATGCGCATACCGTTGCGGTCGGTTTCGTCCCGGAGGTCGCTGATGCCATCCAGCCGCTTGTCCTTCACCTGCTCGGCAATGGCCTTAATCAGCTGGCGCTTGTTCACCTGGTAGGGCAGCTCGGTGACGATAATCCGCTGCCGGTCCTTGCCGAATTCCTCGAACTCGGTTTTGGCCCGGACCACCACCTTGCCCCGGCCGGTGGCGTAGGCGGCCCGGATGCCGCTGCGGCCCATGATAATGCCCCCGGTGGGGAAATCCGGGCCGGTGATATGCTCCATCAGGTCTGCCAGGGTGCACTCCGGGTCATCCAGCACGCACACGCAGGCATCGATCACCTCTGTCAGGTTGTGGGGCGGGATATTGGTGGCCATGCCCACGGCGATGCCGGAGGAGCCGTTGACCAGTAGATTGGGGAACCGGGAGGGCAGCACCCGGGGCTCTTTCTTGGTTTCGTCGAAGTTGGGGTCCCAGTCCACGGTGTCCTTCTCGATATCCCTCAGCATTTCGTTGCTGAGCTTGGAGAGCCTTGCCTCGGTGTAACGGTAGGCGGCAGGGGGGTCGCCGTCCACGGAGCCGAAGTTGCCGTGGCCGTCCACCAGCATATAGCGCATGGAGAAGTCCTGGGCCAGGCGCACCATGGCATCGTATACGGAGGCGTCGCCGTGGGGGTGGTATTTGCCCAGCATGTCACCCACGCAGGTGGCGGATTTCTTAAAGGGCTTATCCGAGGTCAGCCCGCTTTCGAACATGGTGTAAAGAATCCGCCGGTGCACCGGCTTCAGGCCGTCCCGCACATCCGGCAGAGCCCGGCCCACAATGACGCTCATGGCGTACTCGATATAGGACTTCTCCATCTCGTCCACCAGGTTGCTCTGGGTAATTACCTGGTTGGGAAAGGCAATGTCCTCTGGTTTGTAAGAACGATTATGTGCCATACAGCACCTCCATTTGTTCAGTTACGGTAAAAGCAGTGGGTTCGTTGAATGGAAACCGCAATGCTGCGGTTTCCGAGCGGTATGGTAAATGGCACGCTTTCGTAGGGGCGATGAAAATCGCCCGCAACGTTGCGGTTTTTGAGCGGCACGTTGAATGGAAACCGCCCATTCCCGGCTCCCTCTCTGAGGGAGCTGGCACGCCCAACGGGCGTGACTGAGGGAGT